>CANHFN010000050.1 GCA_947459935.1 Actinomycetota bacterium | reverse complement strand
CGAAAAAAGCCCTGTGGACGGGTATAGCCGAACTTTGAGCGTGGAGTTGAGGGTTCCTAGTGGGTGAGCTTTAGTTGTAGGTGTCTCGGGGGCCGCGAGCGTTACGGATAGTCCGGACCCCTTTCTTCCAGGTTGGGGTCTGTGGCCCAATGATCACAAGGCGCTCAATAAGCACCCCTGTGGCATCTTTTTGGATAGTGGACAGAAGATCATGAGAGATTAGTTGCAGTTGGGTTGCCCAAGCAGTTGATGAGCTTTGAATAGTCAGCACATTATCTAAAATTGAAATTGGTACTGCGTGTTGTGAAATTTCATCACCAACAATTTTTTTCCAATTAACAAATAAATTACCTTCAGCTAATCCTGAATCCCAATCACGATCAGAAATTAAATCATTAAGCACATCACTAATTAATTCTGGATCACCTGGTTGCCCAACTCGAACGGTTGGTGCTGGTTTGTTTGGTTTTCTAATAACACCTGTTTTGAATAATTTGAAAAGGTCAAGAGCTAAATCACGATTTGTCATGAACTCTTACCTTTCTTCACAACACCAGGTGAAACATAATACTTTTGTGTTAATAAATCTTGCGGTAAATCACTTTCCACCGCCGCGGTGATAAAAGTTTGTTCCGCTAATTGTGTAGCAGACATTAACTGAGTTCTACGTGATGTATCAAGCTCAGCGAAAACATCATCCAAAATCAAGATTGGAGAAGAACCTTCTGATTTTAAAAGATTAAATGAACCTATCCTTAGTGAGATCGCCATCGACCATGATTCACCATGGCTCGCATATCCCTTTGCTGGAAAATCACCTAGTTGTAAATGTAGGTCATCGCGGTGGGGGCCAATCAAAGAAACCCCTCGTTCAATTTCTTGGTATGCCACTTCTTCTAACCGTTTAGTTAACGCCGTGATATTTTCATTAATGTTTTGTGTAACACCCTCAGTACTACACTTATAAGAAATTGAAGCTGGTTTAACCTCGTTTAAGTTTGTGTAGTTTTGAGCAACATAGGGGTTGAGTGAGTCAATTAAAGTAATTCTTTCAGCGGTTAACTCTGCGCCAAATTTAATAAGTTGTTCATTCCAAGGAACAAGTGCTGAAGCTGATGCTCTTGTCTTTAATAAAGCGTTACGTTGCTTTACTACACGCTCATAGTCAGCAATAACACCTGCTAAACGGGGGGTTCTAGTGATTAATAAACGATCAAGGAAGTCTCTGCGGTTACCTGGTTCCCCGCGGACGAGGTCTAAGTCCTCAGGTGAGAAATACACTATTTGGATAGCACCAAGAAGTTCTCTTTGACTACGGGTTGGGTTCCCGTTAATTCGGGCGCGATTAGCTTTGGAAGTGTTGATCTCTAAATCAATTTGAAGTGTGCGATCTTCTCGTTGCACTTCTGCCCGGATTATTGCTTGTTGGTTTCCAAGTGAGATAAGTGGAACGTTGTTAGAAACACGATGTGATGAAAGAAAAGCTAAATAGATAAGTGATTCAGCGATATTGGTTTTTCCAGAGCCGTTATCACCAATAAAGGTTGTCACACCAGGTTCAAAATCCAGTTGTAGTGAATTGTAAGAACGGAAGTTGGTGAGAGCCAACTTATTAATACGCACTATGTGTCCTTAAACGAAGTATCAAAAAGTTAAGAGGCGTAACGCATTGGCATTAAGAGGTAGCGGTAGTTTTCAATTAGCGCTCCGTCTTTATCGCTCTTACCCATCAAGATCGCTGGTTTGCTTGATCCAGTGAAAGAGATTTGAACAAATTTTGTTCCAACTGCATTTAAACCGTCAGCTAGAAATGTTGGGTTAAATGCGATTGAGATTGCTTCCCCAGTTAACAAAATTTCAATAGCTTCAGTTGCTTGTGCTTCTTCACCAGCACCTGCTTCTAAAGACAATGTGTTATTTGCAAAATCTAGGCGTAGCGGAACAGTTTTATCTGTTACCAGTGCAACGCGGCGAACCGAGTCCAAGAGCGTGGCAACTTCGATAAGTGCTGTTGTTGTTACCTCTTGTGGGAGTAGGTGACGGTAAGGAGGGAAAGTGCCGTCTAACATGCGTGATGTCATAGTTTTTCCATCGCCAGCAAACCCTGTTAAACGATCGTTGCTAGTGTTTGGCGCAAAAGATAATGAAACGTTTTTAGACCCTGTGAGTGATTTTGCTGCATCTGCAATTGTGCGGGCGCGTAATAAGGCTGAAGTTGATGTGTTTGGTGATGTTGGTGTCCATTGAATTTCACGAACAGCTAACCGGTAGCGATCTGTGGCTGCAAAAGTAACGATGTCTTCGTTAATCTCAACATGCACACCCGTCAGGGTTGGTAGTGAATCATCACGGCCTGCTGCAATTGCAACTTGCGCAACAGCTGTTGCGAAGGTGTCACTTGCAACTGTTCCTGTTGAATCTGGAAGTTCTGGAAGGTTTGGGTATTCATCTACTGACAATGTTGGAAGTGTGAATTTAGCGCCGCCACAAGTTACTAAAACGCGGGTTCCTTCCAAAACAAAAGTAATTGGTTTATTGGGTAGTGAGCGAGAGATCTCAGCTAATAGCTTTCCTGGAACTAAAACTTTTCCAGGTTCTTTAACTTCTGCTAGAAAATGTGCCTTACTAGCGGTCTCTAGATCGGATGCTGATAAGAAAACCTCATTAGTGGTTGCATCGATAACAATTCCAAGAAGCTCAGTTTTAATCGGGCGGGTTGATAGAGAGCGCGATACCCAGTTAACCCCATCGGTTAACGCTGATTGCTCGACTGTAAATTTCATTTCTATCCCCGACTCTTCAGATTCTTGTTGTGTGATGTATATGTGGAAAGGTTATTCGCGTAACTGGATGTATGTATATATAGGTAGTCGTAGTAACTAGAGGCTTTTTCTGTGGGTAAGTTATAAACCCCCTGCTCAGTGCGGGGATTGGCTTTGTATAAGGTGTTAATAACCAGTGGAAAACTGTGGGTATAACGCTGTTTCATCTAACCCTCACCTTTCCTTTGATCTGATCCACCGGGGTTATCCACGGTGTTACCTTAATTCTCCACAGTTATCCACAACTTGTCCCCAACTGGGGGTAAAGAGTGGCAATTCGGACATAAAGCCCAAATCAACCTTGGACTATCTAGTTTGCTGCTTAATTCTGGTGGTGAGCTCGTTGACCTGGTTATAGATCGAACGGCGCTCAGCCATCAATTGACGGATTTTTCTATCGGCGTGCATAACCGTTGTGTGGTCACGCCCACCAAATGTTTGGCCGATCTTCGGCAAAGAAAGCTCAGTGAGCTCTCGGCATAAATACATCGCGATCTGTCTGGCGTTAACCAAAACTCGAGAACGCGACGTGCCGCACAAATCATCAATTGTCAGACTGAAGTAGGCGGCGGTTTGAGCCATGATGGTTGCGCCAGTAATTTCTGGATTGCTCTCATTAGGGATCAAATCCTTTAAAACAATTTCAGCTAAAGATAAATCCACGCTTTGGCGATTAAGGGATGCAAAAGCTGTAACACGAATTAATGCACCCTCTAACTCACGGATGTTTGTCGAAATCTTGCTCGCAATATATTCAAGAACATCATCTGGAGCATTCAATTTATCTTGTGCCGCTTTTTTGCGGAGAATTGCAATACGCGTTTCTAATTCAGGAGGTTGAATATCTGTAATCAAACCCCACTCAAAACGTGAACGTAGTCGGTCTTCCAGTGTTGTTAACTGTTTTGGTGGACGATCACTTGAGATCACAATCTGTTTGTTCGCGTTATACAAAGTATTAAAGGTGTGGAAGAACTCTTCCTGTGTTCGTTCTTTGTTTTCTAAGAATTGAATATCATCAACTAATAAAATATCTAGGTCGCGGTAACGGCGTTGAAAAGCCGATGCTTTGTCATCGCGAATAGAGTTAATAAAGTCATTTGTGAACTCTTCTGATGAAACATACTTAACTCGCACATTTCCATATAACTCTTGTGCGTAAGCACCAATAGCGTGTAACAAGTGAGTTTTACCTAAACCAGACTCACCATAAATAAACAACGGGTTGTATGCCTTGGCAGGTGCTTCAGCAACTGCTACAGCTGCTGCATGTGCGAAACGATTAGAAGCACCAATAACAAAAGTTTCAAAAATATAACGAGGGTTCAATGTTGATGTGTCTACAGATTTAGAAACCGGTGCGTCATCACGTCCTGTGCCAGATTTCGGTGCAACAAACTCAACCTCTACATCTTGAGTGGGCGCAGTAACCACTTCAAGAGCTTCATCAACTGTGACAGCAATACTTGTTGTGGATCCCAACTCGCGGGTTAAAACATCACTAACAATTGTGCGCAGGCGACTTTCTAAAACATCTTTTGCAAAAAGATTAGGTGCAGCAACCAATAAAGTTGTTTGACCCTCGTTTTGAAGCAGACCTAAAGGTTTTGTTAACTGCAAAAACGCTCGGTGTTGAGGAGCGTTAATCGCAACTTCCTCAATAACCCGTCCCCAAAGGGTGGTTAGCTCAACCTCTTTAACGCTCACCCTGGCCTCAATTCCTTAAAAAACTCATCCACAGGGTTATCCACAACCTGTGGTCTAAACCCCAGGTTGAGCCCTGCAAAACCCTCAAAAGATCCAATACCTGTGGAGGGGGAGTGAAAAGTAGAGCGGATTGGCAAAAAAAGCAACTGGTTATCCACAATTTGGATTTAACCCCAGGGAGGTGGCAGCCAGTTTGACCCGCTTATCCCCAGACCTCTACCGTTACCTCCTTGCTTCCCCCGTATTTCTGGCCCGCAGTAGAAGTTCATTATTAGGAGTTTTCAATGACAAAGCGCACCTTCCAACCCAACACACGTCGTCGTGCCAAGAAGCATGGCTTCCGTGCCCGTATGGCAACCCGTGCCGGCCGTGCAGTTCTTTCTGCTCGCCGTGGCAAAGGCCGCGCAAAGCTTTCTGCTTAAGGGTTTATAACCGATAACCGTGCTTGCAAAAAGCGCACGACTTACAGAGAGCGCAGATTTTGCGCGTGCAACAAAGAGTGGTTTGAGGTTTTCAACCCACAATTTTGTTGGATATCTATACCCAACTAACTTAGATCAACCTGCACGCGCAGGATTAATTATTAGTAAGAATGTCGGCGGCTCTGTAACTCGTCACACAATTGCCCGTAAGGCACGCCACACACTTCGAGAGGTTTACCCACAATTACCACAAGGTGGTTTGTTAGTTGTCCGAGCACTTAATAGCGCCCACGAAGCTGATGTTGCAGAAGAAGTTACAAATATTGTCGGACAACTTGTAAAAAAATTATCCGAGAAGGCTAATCAAAAGTGAGACACATTTTGACGGCACCTATCAAGGTGTATCAGAAATGGATCTCTCCAATGTTTGGGCCACGTTGTAAGTATTACCCATCATGTTCCTCGTATGCAGTTACTGCAATCGAAACATATGGTCTTAAAGGTATTGCAATGAGCGCATGGCGTTTGTTGCGTTGTAATCCATGGTCACACGGTGGTGTTGATTATGTAGTTCCGAAAGAGAAGGTAGTTGTTAATGGATAGCATCCTAAAACCCTTATATATCGCTGTTTCCTGGGTGATTGTCACAATTCACGATTTACTGTCTCCAATATTTGGAACAAACAGTGGCGTCTCATGGTCACTAGCAATCATTGGTCTTGTAATTATCATTCGTATTATTTTGATCCCACTCTTTGTAAAACAAATTAAATCTCAAAGAGCATTAACCGCCCTTCAGCCACACATGAAGGAAATCCAAAAGAAGTACAAAGATGATCGCCAGAAGCAATCAGAAGAAATGATGAAGCTCTACAAAGAGCACAAAACAAACCCACTTGCATCATGTTTTCCAATATTGGCGCAAGCACCAATCTTCTTTGCATTGTTTACGGTTTTGAATGGAATTGGTAAAACACCACCAGTTAAACATGGCGTACTAACTCAAAAAGATGTTGAGAGTGCAGCACAGGCTGAATTCTTTGGTGCCCCAATTTCAGACACGTTTCTTGGAACAAACATTACAACAGTTAAGCTCGTAACTATTCTTTTAATTACACTTATGTCGCTAACAACATTTACAACCCAACGTCAATTAATGACAAAAGGAATGCCAAAAATGGATTCCTCAAACAATATGATGTTGCAACAACAAAAAATTATGTTGTACGCATTCCCATTAATTTTTGCGATTTCCGGCGTTAACTTTCCAATCGGAGTTTTAATCTATTGGTCAACGACAAATATTTGGACATGGGGACAACAGT
>CANHFN010000049.1 GCA_947459935.1 Actinomycetota bacterium | reverse complement strand
TTTAGATTCAAAAAAGAACACAGCAGTTATTGATGCACGTGGTCCACGGTTCGGAGCTGTTATAACAACAGCGGTTTTAGCAACAGCGTTGGCGACAAATAATCTTTGGGTAATAGCTGCGCAAGCTCTTGTTTTTGCAATTGGTGCAATTAAGGGACCACAGTTCACACCGTATGCATTTATCTATAAGAAAATTGTGAAGCCACGACTCAAGGGTGAAACACCAACAGAGGATTTTCGCCCACCTCAGTTTGCACAAAGTGTTGGATTGATCTTTGCCTTGACTGCAATCGTTGGCTTAACCACCGGCATTAACACCATCTTTACCGTGGCAGTGGCCTTCGCATTAGCGGCGGCGTTCTTGAATGCTGCCTTTAACTTCTGCTTAGGCTGCGAGATCTACCTTCTCCTACTTCGCGCCCGTAGTAAGTAAGGGTAGGGTTTAGGCATGGCTGGAAAACATGAGCTCCATGAAAAAGGTTTGCGCTTAACACCACAGCGTGAGTTAGTACTGGGTGCTGTGCGCTCACTTGGGCACGCAACACCTGAAGAGGTTGCGGAAAAGGTTCGCCAAACTCATCCCGGAATTAATCTTTCAACTGTTTATCGCAATCTTGAAACCCTTGAAAATGTTGGTCTTGTTCAGCACACCCACCTTGGTCATGGCGGTGCCACCTATCACGCAGCTGAGGAACTCACTCACTTGCACTTAGTGTGCGGAACGTGTGGATCTGTGGGAGATGCTCCAATTGAAGTAGCAGCAAACTTTGTTAATGCTTTGGCCGATGACTACGGCTTTAAAACAGATGTCACACACTTTGCTGTGTATGGCACCTGTGCTGCATGCGTTAAACCATAGGACTACTCTTAGCGCATGAGCGCCGTATTAGTTGAAGCAGGTCCTGATAAAGGGGCTGTGTGGCATTTTGGCGAACCAGTCAAGGAACAGCGCGCTCTAGAAGCCGGAACTGCGTGGGCTGACTTATCCCATCACAATATTGTTGCTGTGAGCGGTACAGATCGTTTGAAATGGTTACATGATTTAACAACACAATTTGTAAGTGATCTGCAGCCTGGTGTTTGGATGCCAAACATGATCCTAGATGCAAGAGGCCATATTGAATATCAATTTAATCTTGTTGATGACGGAACCACAACTTTTTTAGTTCTAGATCCAGGTTATTCAGAACAACTCATTGAGTATTTAACAAAAATGAAATTCATGCTGCGCGTGGAAGTTTCAGATGCGAGTAGCCACTATGCGGTCTTGCGTGCACCTGGTGTGCCAACACCAATTGGCGGACCATTTGCATTGGTACCGCGCGATGAATTGGAATCGATGAAGAAAACTTTTGGCGGTGTTGCAACACAAGTCGGCACCTGGGCTATGGATGCGGAAAGAGTTGCTGCGCATCGTCCCCGTATTGGTTTTGAGACTGACCACAAATCAATTCCTAATGAAATTGGCGTGTTAAATGGTGCTGTCCATATGAAAAAGGGTTGTTACAGAGGGCAGGAAACTGTGGCCAAGATATATAACTTGGGTAATCCACCAAGGCGATTAGTGTTGCTCCATCTTGATGGCAGTGATGTTGGCTTTCCCGCTGTGGGCACAAAGATTGAAAATGAAGGCGTAGTAGTTGGATTTATTGGCACAGTTGCCCGTCACCACGAATTAGGAACAATTGCATTGGCGATCGTGAAGAGAAATACGCCGATTGAAGCAACGTTAAGCGTTGATGGAGTTCCTGCAGCTCAGCAAGTAATTGTTTAACCGCTATTCTTAACCCATGGAGCTGTTCACATCGGTAGTCCTTGGCCTTGTTGCCATCGCATTTGGTGTGGTTCTCATCATTTTTGCATTTAAAGGTCGCCAATCACAGGCGCGGCGAACAACTAACTGGAGGCAACGTTCCTAATGGTTTTCACAATCCCCGAAGGTCTGCATCCAGATTTAAATCCACTTGCATGGATGGTTGGCACATGGCGCGGAAAAGGTCGCGGCGAATACCCAACAATTCCAGGCTTTGAGTTTGCATCAGAAGTTGTCTTTAACCACGATGGACGTAACTTTCTTAACTATTTCTCTCGCTCTTGGATCATTGATGCTGAAGGTGAAATTGTTCGCCCCGCCGCATCTGAGGTGGGTTTTTGGCGCGTGAAGCCCAACAATGTTCTAGAAGTTTTGATTTCACACAGCACTGGCATTACCGAAGGTTGGGTTGGGACATTTGATGGTCCAAAGATTCAATTGGTAATGGATCAAGGGTATTCAGCGCCTTCTGCAAAGATTGTGACAGCAGGTGTGCGCCTATATGGGCTTGTTGCCGGTGAATTGTTTTATGCATATGACATGGCCGCCGAAGGTCAAGAACTACAAGCTCATGTTTGGTCTTCACTAGAGCGTCAATCAGAGTAAGTGCGGAACAAGTAATGCTGGGCGAAGTATTAGCTGAAGTAACACGCGGTGATGTTGTTGAATCTGTTCATGCAGGCCACCTGGTCTTGCTAAACGCAGATGGTTCAATCTTTTTTCAAAAAGGTGATCCAACGTTAAATGTTTACTCACGCTCATCCCTTAAATCAATTCAAGCATCAGCAATGGTGCGAGCTGGCTTGGATATAGAACCGCGTTTGTTAGCACTTGTGTGCGCCTCTCATGCTGGCATGCCAATGCACCAACAAGGCGCGGTTGCTATTTTGGCCAAGGTTGGACTTGATGAACATTCCCTCAAGTGCGTATTAGATCGTCCGCTTGATGAGGAACTACGCCGTACAGCTGAACCAACTCGCCTTGCCATGAACTGCAGTGGAAAGCATGCAGGAATGCTTGCCACGTGCGTAGTTAATGGTTGGCCAACTGATTCCTATTTAGATCCAGCACATCCATTGCAGCTTGCGATAAAAACTGAAGTAGAGCACATGACTGGTGAAAAAGTCGCAGGTGTCAGTGTTGATGGCTGCGGAGCACCACTGTTTCTGTTTTCCTTACTGGGCCTTGCTCGCGCAATTCGTCAGTTAACAATCAGCGCAGATCCAGTGCATCAAGAGGTTGCACAAGCATGTCGAGATTACCCTGAAATGGTTTCTGGTCCAGGCCGTCTAGCAACGCGGATGATGCAGAACATCCCGGGATTGTTTATGAAGGATGGCGCAGAGGCAGTTAATGTCAGCTCACTTTCCGATGGCCGCACCTTGGCTATCAAAATTAGCGATGGCAATGCACGTGCTATGCCGGCGATAACTGCAGCTGCCCTTGCAAAATTTGGTATATATGCGCACGAAGTGCCCGTTAATACATTGGGTGCAGGCCTGCCTGTAGGCGTCATTCGCGCAACCTTCTAGGTGCGCGTACCCTTAACACCATGAACGGGCGTATTGCAGTATTAATGGTGCACACATCGCCCCTGGAACAACCAGGAATTGGCGATGCTGGCGGCATGAATATCTATGTCGTCGAATCAGCACAACGTATGGCGGCAATGGGTGTTTCGGTGGACATCTTCACTCGACGGACTAATGCAAGTGATGTAGATGTTGTTGAGATTTCTGACGGTGTTCGTGTTCGTTACTTTGATTGCGGGCATGGATCACTCACAAAGGAACAACTGCCTGCACACATTGCCGGGCTATCTAAAGAGTTTTTGCGGATCTTGAAAAATGAAAATTATGATGTGATTCATTCCCACTATTGGATTTCTGGAAAAGTAGCGATGCTTGCTGCAAAAGAGCTAGGAATCCCGTTGGTACACACCATGCACACCATGGCCCGTGTTAAGAATTTGAACCTAGCTGAAGGTGAATCACCTGAGCCAATGATCCGTGTGCAAGGTGAAACACAGGTAGTTGCTGCGGCCCAAGCACTAGTTGCTAACACAGATGCAGAAGCGGCAAGCCTCGTTTCACTTTATGATGCCTGTCCTGACATTGTTCATGTTGTTGCTCCAGGTGTTGATCTTTACACATTTACTCCCGGTCAAGGTCGTAGCGCTGCACGCACCATAGTTAACTTGCCCCAAGAATCACTTGTTGTTTCCTTTGTTGGTCGCATCCAGCCCCATAAAGGTCCAGAAGTGTTGATTCGCGCAACTAGTGAGTTAGTTAAGCATTCACCATTGCTGCGCAAAAAATTGATTGTGAATATTATTGGCGGTGCATCTGGTGCTAATACGGAAGAAGTTGATCGCTTAAAAGAGCTTGCAACCTGGCTAGGAATTGATGATGTTGTTCGCTTTGCACCGCCTGCCCCGCGTGCAGATTTAGCTAACTGGTATCGAGCAGCAGACTTGGTAATTGTTCCTAGCTACAGTGAAAGCTTTGGATTAGTTGCCCTTGAAGCACAGGCATGTGGAACACCAGTTGTTGCAACAGCAGTTGGTGGACTTCGCACAGCAGTTGCTGACGGCATTTCTGGAGTTTTGGTTGATGGACATGATCCAAAGGCTTGGTCTTCAGTTATTGTTCGCTTGTTACAAGAGCCCCAGCGTCGCGTGCTGCTATCTATGGGCGCAATTGAACACGCATCGCACTTTGGTTGGGATGCCACTGCTCGAGGAACGTTAGATATTTATGATCAAGTAATTACGCAGTCTCGTAAAGCCCTGGAAGCATAAATGGCTCTGATTGACCCGCGCATTACTATTGAAGAGTTCCTAGATTCACATGACTTGGAATATGAGCGCAAGGATCAGAGCACCTTTTTAGTCTCACTACCTGGTGAAAAGAAGCTACAAACCCATTGTGCTCTGATTGTCGGAGACCATTCCTTGAGCATTAACGCCTTCGTAATCCGCAAACCAGATGACAACGAAGCAGGTGTGCATGCATATTGCATGTTAAAAAATGCTGGTATGTATGGAATTGCCTTTGCCACCAATGAACTGGGCGATATCTTCTTAGTTGGTCGCCTGCCTTTGTTTGCAGTCACAGATCGAGAACTAGATCGCTTAGTTGGTTCAGTTTTGCAGTACAGCGACAGCTCCTTTAATCCACTTCTTGAACTTGGATTTGCAAATGCGATCCGCAGAGAGTGGGCTTGGCGTGTTTCACGAGGTGAATCCCTGGCCAATTTAGATGCTTTCAAGCATTTGGTTTAGACTGTTGCTATGACTAACTTCGAACTTGTATTGCTACGCCATGGTGAATCTGAATGGAACGCCAAGAACCTTTTCACGGGCTGGGTCGATGTTCGACTTTCAGACAAAGGTGAAGCCGAAGCTCGTCGAGGTGGCCACATGTTGGCAGAACGTGGTTTGTTGCCAGATGTAGTTCACACATCTTTGCTACGCCGGGCCATCAATACATCGCAGCTAGCCCTGGATGCATGTGATCGCCACTGGATTCCAGTGCATCGCTCATGGCGCTTAAATGAACGCCACTATGGCGCATTGCAGGGTAAGGACAAGGCGCAAACCTTGGCGCAGTACGGGGAAGAGCAGTTCCAGTTATGGCGGCGCAGTTTTGATGTGCCACCTCCTGCAATCGATGACAACGATGAATTTAGCCAAGCAAAAGACCCACGCTATGCAGACCTCGGCCCTTTGGCTCCAAAGACTGAGTGCTTAAAAGATGTTATTACACGCATGCTTCCTTACTGGGATGAAGCAATAGTGCCTGATCTCAAGGCGGGTAAGCGGGTTCTTGTAACAGCGCATGGAAACTCATTGCGCGCATTGGTAAAGCACCTAGATGGCATTAGCGATGCAGATATTGCAGGATTAAACATTCCAACCGGCATCCCGCTGTATTACAAACTGGATGAAAACTTTAAGCCGACCGTTAAGGGCGGGGAGTACTTAGACCCAGAAGCAGCCAAAGATGCAATTGCAGCTGTTGCAAACCAGGGTAAGAAGTAAGGTACTTAGAAAACTTATTTTGTAGCAGTTGGTGAAGGCGTAGGAGTGGATAAAGTTTCTCCAGCAGTAATACCTGCGTACTCATCACTAGCTTCGCGAACGATCGCATCTAGCGTGACGACCCCAGCATTTCCGAAGAACAGTCCAACCTGCACGCGTGATCCGGCTGGTGCTCCGAATCCACCAAGAACAACCTTTGCGTTTGCGCGCTCGCCTTCAAAAATGATTGGTGTGTTTTTGGGCAAAACGTTGTTGCCTGTGTAGGTCGCACTTGTCCCATTGATTGCAACACCCAGAAGAGCATCCTCTACATCACCGTTGTTAACTATTGTGCCCACCAAAACAGCGTTTCCGCCAGGTGCTGCAACTATCAAAAGGTTAACAATTCTGATGTTATTGCCATCTTCGGTAACTGTGGCCTCAACGCCATCAGTGACTTGATTTATCAAGCGGGTTGAAGCATTTGATCCCGCGCCGCATCCACTGAGTGAGAAGGCCAATACCGCAAT
>CANHFN010000048.1 GCA_947459935.1 Actinomycetota bacterium | reverse complement strand
CTTGGAAGTAATCAACATAAGAATCCATGCGACCGGCTGTTGTTGGACCAAAGGAACCGGAGGCATACCCTTCAGGGGTCTTGGCCGGACCTGCGTAATAAACAGCGTAATTCTTTAAGTATTCAGGCATTGGCTTGCCTTCATCCATCATCGCTTTGATCTTGGCATGGGCAAGGTCTCTGGCCACAACTAAGGTGCCGGTGAGTGAAAGGCGAGTCTTTACTGGGTGCTGTGAAAGCTGGGCTAAAACATCTGCCATTGACTGATTCAAATCAATAGCAACCACATCATCATTGAGGTGTGCATCAGTTGTTTCAGGTAAGAAATGTGCAGGATCGCGCTCTAGCTCTTCAAGGAAAATTCCATCCTTAGTGATCTTGGCTTTAGCCTGGCGATCTGCCGAACATGACACTGCGATTGCAATAGGCAGTGAAGCCCCATGTCGGGGCAAGCGAACAACTCGAACATCGTGACAGAAGTACTTGCCACCAAATTGAGCACCAATTCCTAATGTGCGGGTGAGCTCTAGAACCTTTTGTTCCAACTCAAGATCACGGAAGCCATGGCCGGTTGCCGCATCACCTGAAGTTGGCAAAGAATCCAAATACTTGGTGCTGGCCAGCTTTGCAGTTTTAACGGTGGCTTCGGCACTTGTTCCGCCAATAACTATTGCCAAGTGATAAGGAGGGCAAGCTGCTGTCCCGATTGAGCGCAGTTTTTCATCCAGCCAAATCATAAATGAGGTGGGATTTAAAACAGCCTTTGTTTCTTGATATAAAAATGATTTATTGGCACTGCCGCCACCTTTGGCGATAAACATGAAGTTGTACTCATCTTGATGGTCGCTATCTGCATAGATCTCGATTTGGGCAGGCAGGTTATTTCCAGTGTTTTTCTCTTCCCATGTTGTGACAGGTGCCATCTGGGAGTAGCGAAGATTGAGTTGGGTATAGGCATCATAGATACCTTGAGAAATCGCAACCTCATCTTTGCCGGTCGTTAATACGTATTGGCCTTTCTTGCCCATAACCAGTGCGGTGCCTGTGTCTTGGCACATCGGCAAGATTCCACCAGCTGCAATGTTGGCATTTTTCAAAAGATCAATCGCCACGAAGCGATCATTAGGTGAGGCCTCTGGGTCATTAACAATATTTGTGAGTTGCTGCAGGTGCTCTGCGCGCAGGTAATGATTGATGTCATGGATTGCTTCGGCGGTTAGCTTTTCAAGTGCCGAAGGTTCAACCTGCAAGAACTCTTTATCGCCAAGTTTTACGACACTGATGCCCTCTGTGCTGACTAGGCGGTACTTGGTTGTGTCAGCACCTAACGGCAAAAGATCAGAGTATGAAAAATTAGGCATCAGATTACTCAGGCTTTACCGCATCAAGTTTTTTCTTAGCCCCGTCTAACCATTCCTGACAGATCTTGGCTAACTCTTCGCCGCGCTCCCATAGTTTCAAAGACTCCTCCAAAGTGGCACTGCCCTCTTCTAGGGATTCGACAACTTCAGCTAGCTCATCTCTGGCTGCTTCATAGGAGATCTTTTTGGCTTCGCTCATGTGCTAAATCTACTCTCTCTTTACTCTCCGTTGGCTGTGGCTTTGGTCTCGCCTTTAGCAAGACGTAGGCGAAGTACATCGCCCTTCTGTAACTTCTTTGGATCTGTGACTATTTGGCCATCTGCTAACTGCACTACCGAATATCCACGATCCAAAGTTGCTTGCGGTGAAAGTGCCCGCACCCGTGCCTTGACCTGCTTGAGCTCCTCTTTGGCCAATTTCAATTGGTGGGCAAAGGAGCGATTTGAGCGATCACGCAGCCCAGCGATGATTTCAGCCCTAGATGTGATTAACACATGGGGATCTTTCATCACGGGGCGGTTTTTAAAGTTAGCGATCTGAGTTGCCTCAAGATTGATGCGATTTACAACAGTGCGGCGAGCGCGATCACGCAGCGCACCGATCATTGCAATCTCTTCTGCAATATCTGGCACTACTCTTTTGGCAGCATCTGTTGGTGTTGATGCTCGGTAATCTGCTACCAAATCCAAAAGTGGAGAATCTTTTTCATGGCCAATGGCAGAGACAATCGGGGTGGTGCAAGATGCTGCCAAGCGCACTAAAGATTCATCGCTAAAGGGCAAGAGATCTTCAAAGGAGCCGCCACCGCGGGTAATGATGATTACTTCCACATCTTTATTGGCTTCTAATTCGCGCAGCGCATCTGAGACCTCAGATACTGCAGCTGCTCCTTGCACAGTGACTTCACGAATTTCAAATTGCACACTGGGCCAGCGACGCTTTGCATTTTCAACAACATCTTTTTCGGCATCGGTATTTCGACCACAGATCAGACCAATTACTTTAGGCAGCAATGGCAAGGTAACTTTTCTATCGGAATTAAAGAGACCTTCAGCGGCCAGTAGATTCTTTAGTGCTTCAAGGCGAGCCAACAATTCGCCCACACCAACTTGGCGAATTTCACGGGCAGAAAAAGAGAGCGAACCATTTTTTGTGTACCAGGATGGCTTTGCATACATAACAACTCGTGCGTTGTCGGGCAGAGGCTTAATGGTGGCGATTACCGATTTGTGACACATCACCGAGATCGACATATCTACCGATGTATCGCGCAGGCGCATAAATGCCATCATTCCGCTGCGCTCGTTTAATTCGCTGATTTCGCCTTCGATCCAGATAGGACCTAGCCGATCAACGTAATCCTTGATCGCTTCAGAGACGACCCGCACTGGGGCCGGGGATTCACTTGAAGTTTCGAACATGGGATGAGCCTAATAGACTGACCCCATGACTAAGAGAGTTCTACTGGCAGCGCCTCGCGGATATTGCGCAGGGGTGGATCGCGCCGTCGTTACTGTAGAAAAAGCATTAGCTCTCTATGGCGCACCTGTCTATGTGCGAAAGCAGATCGTGCACAACGTCCACGTTGTTGCCTCCTTAGAAGCAAAGGGCGCGATCTTTGTCGAAGAAACAGATGAAGTTCCAGAGGGCAAGACAGTTGTTTTCTCTGCCCACGGTGTTTCACCACTTGTTCATGAGCAAGCAGCTGCTCGTAATCTAAAAACTATTGATGCAACCTGTCCCTTGGTGACCAAGGTTCACCACGAGGTTCGCCGCTTTGCTACAGAGGACTCTGAAATTTTGCTTATCGGTCACCACGGCCACGAAGAGGTTGAGGGCACAGCAGGTGAAGCACCAGATCGTGTTCGCATCGTCGATGGACTAGATGGCGCTCGCACGATCCAACCAACACCTGGCAAGAACTTAGTCTGGTTATCGCAAACAACATTATCTGTCGATGAAACCATGGAAGCCGTTGCAATCTTAAAAGAGCGTTTCCCAGATATTCAAGCACCACCGAGTGATGACATTTGTTATGCCACACAAAATCGTCAAGAAGCGATCAAAGAAATCGCACCTCAAGCCGATCTAGTAATTGTCGTCGGCTCTCGCAACTCCAGTAACTCAGTACGTTTAGTTGAAGTTGCACTGGAGTATGGGGCAAAGGCATCACACCTCGTTGATTACGCCGAAGAGATCCAAGATGATTGGTTCACAGGTGTTGAAACAATTGGCGTTACCAGCGGGGCATCCGTACCTGAGATTTTAGTGAAGGATGTTTTAGCCACCTTGCACGAGCACGGATTCAAGGATGTTCAAGAAATTACCGCGGCAGAAGAGTCACTGCTTTTTGCTCTGCCACCTGAGCTTCGTAAAGACATGAAGGCGGCGGGTCAGGCTTAATCCTGCTCTACAGCAACCTTACGTTTTGAAGGTTTGCTCTTAGCCTTTTGATTCAGGTAGACATACCAGCCATATACAGCGCCAATAATTAAATACTTCGCAACGGATGCAAGGGCTGCGATGAAATCAATACCAACTCGAGATGGCCGCAATCCTTCACGAAGAATAATCATGGCAAGTACAGATCCTGCAAAAGCCAATGGGGGAGTTACAACTGAGACGTAGGTTGTACCGGGGCGACCCAAGCGCAATGATCCATAGAGGGCCAAGCAAATTGCGATACCAGTTAGGATTCCGACCCCGCTGCGGAAGGTCAGTTCAATAAAAACAAAGAATCCAATGAAGATGGTTTGAAGTATGACGATCCCCTGCTTTTTAAGACCAGGTCCCTGAATCTTAATTTTTTGTAATGAACTCATTTCTCATCTACCTCTTCTGCATCAATGTAATCATCCCCGCCATCTAACTCTGCATTCTTCAGATCCCGGACAGCACCAGGCGCTTCAGGGTAGTCAATAGCTAGCTTATCTTTATCGCCAGTAACACCTAAGTTATGAATTCTTCTGGCAGGTGCCAATACTGTCTTTTCAGCTGTTGGGACAAGATCTTCATATGCCTTAGAAGTTGTTGAAATCGCTTTACCAACCGCCACAATCTTTGTGTGAAGCAGTGTGATGTTTTTAAGGAAGGTACTTGCAACCTTTTGAATTTCATCGGCATTTTCTGCCAACTTATTACGGGTGAAGATATAGCCAATAGTGCGCAGTAGCGCCATCATTGAGGTTGGAGTTGCAACCGTAACGCCCACTTTAAAGGCCTTTTCAAGAAACTGAGGATCTGTGCGAAGAGCTTCAGAGAGCAAGGTTTCAAAGGGAACGAAGAGAATGACAAAATCAGGTGAGCCCTGTGACTTGTGATAACCGCGCTTTGAGAGTGCATCAACATGCTTCATCAAATCCTTGCCATGTTGCTGCAGATGCTGATCTCGCAACGCTTGATCATCTGTGGCAAATGCATCGAGGAAACGCTCAAAGGGAAACTTAGAGTCAATAAATAACTGTGAGCCGCCGGGCATATTGACCGTTACATCTGGAATACCTGATGAGTCAGAATCTGTGGTTGAACGCTGTGCGGTGTATTCATGTCCCTCACGAAGTCCAGCACCTTGTAGCAGTAGCTCTAACTGGGCCTCACCAAACTTGCCACGGGTCTGTGCATTAGAAAGAGCACCAGCAATCTTTTTAGTTTCATCAAAGATTGACTCAGAGGCGCGACGCATTTCTAGAATAGTTGTATTCAAAGTGGCTTCCGCTGCTGTGCGGATGCGATTGGCTTCATCGGACTGAGTGGTTAACTTGGTAACAGATTCTTTAACTGCAACTAGCTCTGCATTTAACTTGATGGCAGATTCAGTCTTGTTTCGCTCTGCCTCTAGTTGGATCTTGTAATCATCGAGTAGGGCTTGATTGCCGCTTGAATCCTTGGATTTAAGGGAGGAAAAGAGGTATCCGATCGCAGATCCTGCGATCAGTCCTATTACTAAGGTCACTATGTATGCGGGCATGGGCCTATCGTGGCAGTGACCACTGACAATCCCGCGTAGGCTTACCCCAGTGAGCCTCTCAATCGGAATCGTCGGACTGCCAAACGTGGGAAAGTCCACCCTTTTTAATGCCCTGACCAAGAACAACGTATTGGCCGCTAACTACCCCTTTGCCACCATTGAGCCCAATGTGGGAATGGTGGGAGTGCCAGATGATCGCCTAGCCAAGCTAGCCACCGTCTTTGGTTCAGAAAAACTATTGCCAGCTGTTGTCTCTTTCGTAGACATCGCAGGAATTGTTAAGGGTGCTTCAGAAGGTGCCGGCCTTGGAAACAAGTTTCTAACAAATATTCGAGACACCGATGCAATCTGTCAGGTGATCCGTGTGTTTAGCGATGGCGATGTTGTCCACGTTGATGGTCGCATTGATCCAGCATCTGACATGGAAACAATTAACACTGAATTAGCGCTCGCAGATTTACAAACTATTGAAAAAGCGATTCCTCGTCTTGAAAAAGAGGCACGTGTTGCAAAAGAGAAGGCACCAATATTGGAGGCGGTAAAGGCTGCCAATGATTGGTTGCAATCTGGCAAGCCATTGTCACAAAGCTCAATTGATCGCGAGCTATTGGCTGAGCTTCATCTGTTAACTGCAAAACCATTTTTATATGTGTTTAACGTTGATGCTGCAGAAATTAATGACTCTGAGCTAAAGAGTAAGTTGCAGGCACTTGTTGCCCCAGCCGAGGCTATTTTCTTAGATGCAAAAACAGAGGCAGAGCTTGCAGAACTCAGCGATGAAGATGCTCTTGAACTATTGCAATCAATTGGTTTGAAAGAACCAGGTCTTGCAACTTTGGCTCGTGTTGGATTTGATACTTTGGGATTACAGACTTACTTAACTGCAGGTCCAAAAGAAACTCGTGCCTGGACAATTCACAAAGGTGACACCGCGCCAATGGCTGCAGGTGTGATTCACACAGATTTTCAAAAGGGATTTATTAAGGCTGAAATTGTTAGCTTTGATGAACTCATGGCTGCAGGCACCATGGTGGAAGCCAAGGCTAAGGGCAAGGT
>CANHFN010000047.1 GCA_947459935.1 Actinomycetota bacterium | reverse complement strand
TCAATGCCAATGATTCCGCGCAATGCGCGCTTGGCTGCTGCTACATAAATATTTCCAGGCCCTGTAACAAGGTCACACTTTTGGCTCACACCTTGCATCCCGTATGCAAACAGTGCAATAGCTTGTGCTCCCCCAACTGCATAGACCTCTGTAATTCCAAGGAGTGCACACGTTGCCAAAATTGTTGGGTGCGGCAATCCACCAAACTCTTTTTGAGGAGGCGAGGCAACAGCAATTGATTGAACTTGTGCAATTTGTGCAGGAATAACATTCATCATCACGCTGCTGGGATAAACAGCTCGTCCACCTGGAACGTAAAGTCCCACCCGATCAACTGGAACCCACTTTTCAGTAACAGTCCCACCATCTACAACAGTCGTTGTTTTCTCAGATCGCACTTGATCGTTGTGGACTTTCTTCACTCTTTCAATTGAGAGTTCTAAAGCGGTTTTAATTCCTGGATCTAATTGTGACAATGCCTCATCAAGTGCGAGTTGCGGAACTCGAATGCTCGCTGGGGCTATGCCATCAAACTCTTGAGCCAAGGCAATTAAATCTGCCTCAGTTCCATTCTTTACTCGATCCAAGATTGGTTGGATCAAGATCATCGCCTCGGCAACATTGAGCGTGGCCCGAGGCAGTTCGAGGTTGTATTGGGCTTTAGACAGGGCTCGCCCGCGCAGGTCAACGGTGCGAATCATTGGGCAATTGTAACGGCTAGACCCCAACCTATGAGTCTGGATTTAAACGAGGCAGTTAGGCCCCAGAATTGATTTTAGATCAGCACTCAAACTTGGCGATGAGGTGATTAACGCATCCACTTTCATCACCGTGCTGTTTCCATTGTCATTTAATTGCAAATGAACTTCGCGCTTTCCTGGATGAGATCTCAAGATTTCCTTGATTCGTTCCACAACAGGTGGGGTGCACTGCTGAATTGGTAAGGAAATCACTAATGGGCCCGTGGGAGCCATATTGATATCCGGCATCGACATTTCAATTGCTGTAAAGCGCAACTTATCTTCTCGGCGATCAACGCGACCTCGGATCGTAACAATTCTGTCCTCAGTCAAAGACATTGAATATTGATTGTAGGTATTTGCAAAGAATAGAACTTCAAGTGCGCCCTCTAGATCTTCAACTGTAACAACAGCCCATGAAGCACCTTGACGAGAAACTTTACGTGTAACACTTGTAATCAAGCCACCAATTGTCACAATAGATTCATGTTGTGCGCCATCATCGACAATTTCGCTAATTGACATATCGGTGTTGGCTCGTAGGACATGCTCCACGCCAAGAAGTGGATGATCTGAAACGTAGAGGCCTAACATTTCACGTTCATAGGTGAGCAACATCGATTTATCCCACTCACCAGCTGGAACTTCGATATCTAATCCTGAAACGGCAGTTACCGCTTCCCCACCAAACAAGTCGAACTGCCCAATTGCTTCTGCACGCTTTGATTCGATAACAGAGTCAATTGCCTCTAAGTGCACTGCAATCAAACCTTTACGAGATGATCCTAAAGATCCAAAGGCTCCTGCTTTAATCAGGGATTCAATAGTTTTCTTGTTACAGACTTGGGCATCAACTTTTGCAAGGAAATCACCAAAGGATGTGTAGCGACCCTTACTTGTACGTGCACTCTTAATCGAAGCTACGACACCTTCGCCAACATTTCGAATCGCAGCTAAACCAAAGCGAATATCTACTCCGCGCGGTGTGTATTCAGCATCTGATTCATTAACATCTGGCGGCAAAACTTTGATACCCATTCGTCGACATTCAGATAGATACAAAGCTGACTTATCCTTGTCATCTCGCACAGATGTCAGCAATGCAGCCATGTATTCAGTTGGATAGTTAGCCTTTAGGTAGGCGGTCCAGTAAGAAACAACACCATATCCAGCAGAGTGAGCACGGTTAAATGCGTAATCAGAAAATGGAATCAAAACTTCCCATAAGCGCTTAATAGCAGCAGTTGAAAAGCCATTTTCCTTCATGCCTGCTTCAAAAGGAACATACTCTTTATCCAAAATTTCTTTGTTTTTCTTACCCATCGCCTTACGTAAAAGATCTGCGCGACCCAGTGAGAAGCCAGCAACCTTTTGAGCAATAGCCATTACCTGCTCTTGATAGACGATAAGACCGTAGGTATCTCCCAGAATCTCTTGAAGTGGTTCAGCTAATTCCGGATGAATTGATTCCACGGGCTTGCGCTTATTTTTACGATCCGCGTAGTTGTTATGTGCGTTTTCGCCCATAGGGCCCGGGCGATACAAAGCAATAACTGCAGAAATATCTTCGAATGAATCCGGTGACATGCTTTTTAGTAGTGCACGCATTGGTCCGCCATCGAGCTGGAACACACCTAATGTGTCACCTCGGCCTAGTAACTCATAAGTTTTTGGATCATCCAACGTTAAGGATTCAAGGACTACATCAATGCCCTGGTTCTCCTTAATGTTCAATAAACAATCATCTAAGACTGAAAGATTTCGAAGCCCCAAGAAGTCCATCTTGAGTAAGCCAGTTGCTTCACACGCTCCCATATCAAACTGAGTGATGATCGCACCATCGGCGTCGCGCCGATGAATTGGAATCACATCTAACAACGGTTCGCGAGACAAGATAACACCCGCGGCATGCACGCCCCACTGACGCTTTAAGCCTTCTAGGCCACGAGCCGTATCAACAACTCGTTTTGAATCTGGATCCGAGTTATAGAGAGCTCGGAACTCTCCTGCTTCACCATAACGATCATCTTTGGTATCAAACACTCCGCTAAGTGTGATGTCTTTACCCATCACACTGGGTGGCAATGCTTTTGTTAACTTTTCCCCCACAACATATGGGTAGCCAAGAACTCGTGTTGAATCTTTTATCGCTTGCTTCGATTTAATCGTGCCATAGGTAATGATCTGGGCAACACGATCTTCGCCATACTTATTAGTGGCATAACGAATCATTTCGCTGCGCCGACGCTCATCAAAGTCCAAGTCAATATCTGGCATAGAAATACGTTCTGGGTTGAGGAAGCGCTCAAACAAAAGGCCGTGTTCAAGTGGGTCTAATCCAGTAATTCCTAGTGAATAAGCAACAAGGGAGCCTGCAGCTGATCCACGGCCTGGACCAACCCGAATGCCAACCTTCTTGGCGTGCCCAACTAAGTCTGCAACAACAAGGAAGTAACCCGGAAAGCCCATCTTTTCCATAACGCCGAGTTCGTACTGCAGGCGAGTTTCATGCTCTGGCGTCAAGCGGTCGCCTAAGCGTTCGCGCATACCCCGTTCTGCTTCCTTTTTGAGCCAGGTATCTTCACTTTCACCAGCTGGAACTTCAAACTGTGGAAGTAAGTTCTCGCCTTCGCGCAAGGTGACATTGCAACGTTCAGCAATAAGTAATGTGTTGTCACAACTTTCAGGGATTTCCTTAAAGAGCTCACGCATTTCAGCTGCGGTCTTCACATAAAAAGTATCGTTATCAAATTTGAATCTCTTAGGATCTGCCAGCGTTGAACCTGATTGCACGCATAGCAGGGCTTCATGCGCTGCTGCATCTGATTGTTTTGTGTAGTGGAGATCATTTGTTGCGAGCAGGGGTAATCCCAACTCTTTGCCTAGTTTGAGAAGGTCTTCCTTAACCCGAGATTCAATATCGATTCCATGATCCATGATTTCAAGGTAAAAGTTTTCCTTACCAAAAATGTCTTGGTAGGTGCTAGCTGCCTTAATCGCTTCCTTATAAGCACCCATGCGTAGGCGAACTTGAATCTCGCCACCTGGACATCCCGTTGTGGCGATCAATCCCTTCGAATATTTAGACAATAACTCTTTGTCCATACGAGGCTTGTAATAGAAGCCTTCTAATGATGCAAGTGATGACAAGCGGAACAAATTTCCAAGTCCTTCATTATTTTCCGCCAAAATTGTCATGTGGGTGTATGCACCACCACTTGATACATCATCTTCTCCGCCAGCTGCCCACTGCACGCGCTTCTTATCAAATCGCGACTCTGGAGCTACATATGCTTCAATACCAATGATTGGCTTAACATCTGCTTTCTTTGCAGCCTTATAAAATTCAAATGCACCAAAAACATTGCCGTGATCTGTCATTGCAATTGCTGGCATCTCTTGAGCTGCAACTTCTGCCATTAATTCGCCAACACGAGCGGCGCCATCGAGCATTGAATACTCAGTATGGACGTGCAGATGTACGAAATTATCCTTGGACATGATTGGCGAGATTAGTACCTATGGCAGAACGGCGTCGGATAGCAACGCCAACGAGCCTGTGAGATCGGCTGGGTATGGTGCTTGGAAGTGAAGGGCCGCACCGGTTACTGGGTGGGCGAAGTTGAGTTCGGCAGCATGAAGCCAAGGTCTAGACATTCCTAAACTCTTACCCAGAACCGGGTCTGCTCCATATGTCGTATCCCCCACAAGTGGATGATGCAGGGCTGAGAAGTGAACTCGAATCTGGTGTGTGCGGCCTGTTTCTAATTCAATCTTAACCATGGAGACACCGCGGTAAAACTCAATTACTTCGTAATGAGTAATTGATTCTTTTCCAGTGGCCATGACTGCAAATCGGTGGTCCTCTTTTGGATGACGATCGATAGGTGCGTCAATTGTTCCAGTAGTTGGATCCATGTGACCTTGAACCATTGCATGATAAATCTTGTCTATCGTCCGATTACGGAAAGCATCTTTTAAAGCATGAAATGCTTTATCGCTCTTGGCAACAATCATTAATCCACTTGTGCCCACATCTAATCTATGGACAATTCCTTGACGTTCGGCTGGTCCAGAAGTTGAAATTGTGTAACCAGCAGCTAGCAAGGCACCAACAACTGTTGGGCCAGTCCACCCTGGACTTGGGTGGGCCGCGCAACCAACTGGCTTATCGATTACGACAATATCGCCATCGTCATAAACAATGCCTAAGCCTTCTAGTGGTGTTAATGGAATCGGATCAGAGTTAATTGGCTCTGGCATCAAAACTTCGATGATTTGCCCAGCTGCAACTCGATCAGATTTTGGCATCGCCTTGCCGCCGGTTGTGATGTCTCCATCTTCAAGTAATTTCACAACTGAAGTGCGAGACAAACCAAGGACTCTGGTTAATGCACTATCAATACGTTCGCCAGCAACACCTTCAGGAACTATTAAAGTGCGTGCTTGGCGATTGCTCATGCCTAAGAGCCTACCTTTGTTATGGGCGGGATATTTCGCCCAGTAAGCACCATCGCTAACAGAGCGGCAATCACAATGGCTGAGTCTGCAATGTTAAATATTGGCCAATATGGCAGCTGCATCCAATCAATCACATGTCCCCGCAAAACACCTGGTTCGCGGAAGATCCGATCAATCAGGTTGCCAATAATTCCGCCCATGACAAGGCCTAAAACAACAGCCCATCCCTTTGAAGTTATGCGAGGAGAAAAGTACAAAACAGTCAATAACGCGATAATTGCGAATATAGTCAAAAAGATTGTTGCGCTAGTTGCAAAGGAAAAAGCTGCTCCTGGATTTCGAACTAGGGTTAATTGAAAAAATGAACCCAATACCTTGATGTTCGATCTGTCAGAGAGAGTGTTGACTGCCCAAATCTTTGTAGCAAGGTCCAGGATCCAGACAAACCAGGCAACACTAAAAAGTGTGCGCCATGTTCGCACCGTTAGCGCCGTTCTTCCTTCTGCTTGCACAGCATGCAGAGAGTTGCGCGTGGGAATACTTGAAGGCGCGCCTTACCAATCGGCGCACCACATTCTTCACAATTTCCATAAGTCTTGTTATCAATTCGCTCTAATGCTCGCTCTGTTTGCAAAACCATGTCACGCGCATTAATAACTAGTGACATCTCATGCTCGCGCTCAAAAGTTTTTGTTCCAGCATCTGCTTGATCATCGCCAGCACCTTCGCCGGACTCTTGAATCAATTCATCCATTTCAATTTCAACAAGAGCAAGCTCTTTACGTAGGCGTTCTAACTCTTTAGAAATCTCAGCACGAACAGCTTTAATTTCTGCATTAGTCCAAGGGGCCTCTGACTCACTAACAACCACTGGAGTTGGCGCTACTTTGATCGGCTTAAGGGGTGCGATCTTCTTGCCAGTTTTAACAGGACGAGGTGGTGGCGGCATTACTAAACGACGTTCCTCAATAACTGGCGCTACTACAGGTGCTGCAACAGTCGAGACTGAAACAGTTTGAGATTTCTCATCAACTGTAAGAGTGGTCTTTGAAGGAAACGGCTTACCTGCTGCCTTTTTCACCGGAATACTTTTTACCGCGGCCTTTTTAACTGGCACTGCTTTCTTGGCTGGGGCTTTCTTTACTGCGGCTTTTTTTGCAACTTTCTTAGCCGGGGCCTTCTTTGCAACCGCTTTTTTGGCTGGAGCCTTCTTCGCAGCAGCCTTTTTGACAGGTGCAGCTTTTTTAGCCGCGACCTTCTTGGCTACCGCTTTTTTAACAGGCTTCTTAGGCATGTCGCGAACCTTATGCCTAAGCAGCCACCTATACCAATTACGCCACGGGCAATTTTTCGTATCTCCATGACCTACACTTAAGCCCTCGCGTA
>CANHFN010000046.1 GCA_947459935.1 Actinomycetota bacterium | reverse complement strand
TAGTTTAGGGGGCGGGCTCAAATAAGGGAAATCGGCCCAATAAATTACATTCTTGTAATTCAGGGTTGAGATCAGTTGCGTTTTACGCTGAAAATTGAGGTTCCAAGCAGGATCGCCAGGGCAATAAATACCGCCCCAGCACCAGAGGCGGCCGCAATAGTTCCTGCCGCCGCAGGTACCAAAAATTGGCCAAAACGGTTCCCCATCAGGCGGGCTGAAACTGCCAATGCCCGTTCAGAGCTTTCTGTTTTTTGAGAGACAAGAGACATTGTTAGAGGTTGGCCTACGCCTAGAGAAAAACCTGCAATAAAGACAATTGCTCCCAGTGTGACCGGAGTGTGAGCAAAAGCCATCGCCACACAGCAGATCAGTGAAATTATCGTGCTCCACCACAGCAATTGAAAGGTACTGAATCGTTGACTTAAACGTCCCAGAAACAGGCGCGACAACATTGTTGTGCCAGCACGGATAGCCAGAATTGCTCCGATTGCATATGGTGAAAAGTTATTCTCTGTTCCAAACAGCGGTAAAAACACAACAAGCACATCTGCAACTGAAGAAATTGCAAGTGAGATATAGATCGCGGCCATTATCCCAGGGCGCTTAGCAAGATTAATTGCCGCCTTAAAGGTGCCTTCTGAGTTTTGCTTACCTACAACAGTTGGTCGCTCATTTCTCCATCTAATTACTGGAAATAATGCAATTATTGTTAGAACTGTTGCCAGCAAAAATGCATTTGATGTTGACTTGGGCAGCGTTCCATCTGAACCCGCAACTATGGAAGCAATTACTGGACCTAACAAGTGTCCAACAGATGCGCTGAAAGTATAAAAGCCAAAGTATTTATCATAACTTTCACGCGGTGCACGGAGTGCAACCATTGATTGACCGCCCACCATGCACGCCAAATGTGCAAGACCGGCAGCAGCTGTTGCAATTCCTAGAGTCACTAAACTATTTGCAAACACCAAGGCAACTGAAGTAGCCATCATGGCCACAGTTCCATAGATAATGAACTTAGCTTCGCCTAACTTTCCGACCCAAGAACCAAATTGAAGAGCAAGGATTACTGGAAAGAGTGCATACAGGGCCGCTATCAAACCAACTTGAGCCGCATTTGCATCCAGTTCAATAGCCCGATAAGTAATCATTGGGCGAAGCACATAAATTGTTGCTTGAGTTAAGGTAGAGGAAACCAGAAGTGGCTTCGCCCATGGCAAAAGCTTTTCTGAACTCATTTATTACTTATTAGCTAACTTCTTCTTGAAGTTCCACACTAGAGGACCAATAACCACCATAAACAGCACTAGATAAAGGACTTTTGAAAGTGAAGTTGCATAGAGCGCGCTGATGTCACCAGCGCTGATCTGCAACGCTCTTCTCATTTGCAATTCAGCCATTGGTCCAAGAATTAGTCCAATAATCAATGGAGTGATTGGCACTCCAAAGCGTCGGAATGCGAATCCAACTACTCCAACACCAAGAGCGATCCACAAATCAAATATTGCATTGTTGGCTACATATGCTCCCATGAGTGCAAAGCAAGTTATACCTGAAAAAAGATATGGGCGAGGAATCTTTAGAAGTCGAACCCACACCCTTACGAATGGAAGGTTGAGTAGAAGCAAAAGAGTGTTTCCGATAAACAGCGAAGCAATAAGTGTCCACACGATATCTGGATTCGTTGTAAACAGAAGTGGTCCTGGCTGAATGTTGTATGACTGGAAAGCAACTAACACAACTGCTGCAGTTGCAGATGTTGGTAAGCCAAGTGCTAGTAAAGGAACTAGTGCACCAGCTGCATTTGCATTGTTTGCTGCCTCTGGGCCTGCAACACCTTCAATTGCACCTTTACCAAACTCTTCTTTATTCTTTGAAAGTTTTTTCTCAGTGGCATAACTTAAGAAAGTTGGAATCTCAGAACCACCGGCGGGAATGACTCCAAGAGGAAAACCGATTGCTGTTCCTCGTAGCCATGGACGCCATGAGCGCTTCCAGTCTTGACGAGACATAAGAGCTTTGCCCTTCATTTGAACAATGCTCCAACCTGTATTTTTAGCACGCCCTGCGATATAGAGGGCTTCACCAATTGCAAATAAGGAAACAATTACTGTGACAGTTTCGATTCCATCAATGGCGTGAAGATTTCCAAATGTTAGACGTACTGCTCCAGAATTGAGATCCGATCCAACTAATCCGAGTGTTAAGCCAACTCCCAAAGAAGCCAGTCCCCGCAGCATTGAACGGCCCAAAAGTGTTCCGACCGTTGTAAAAGCTACGAGCATTAATGCAAAGTAATCCGCAGCTGTTACCGCAATCGCCCAACCCGCAAGGGAAGGTGCGGCAAAGGCAAGAATGAGCGTTGCAATCGTGCCGGCAACAAATGAACCTATTGCAGCTGTTGCAAGTGCGGCCCCAGCACGACCTCGTTTAGCCATTTGATGGCCCTCAAGTGCCGTGATTACCGAACCTGATTCACCAGGGGTATTTAACAAAATTGAGGTTGTGGATCCGCCATACATAGCACCGTAATAAATTGCGGCAAACATAATCAATGCAGCTGCTGGGCTAACTGTGTAGGTAATTGGCAAGAGTAAAGCAATTGCTAAGGCCGGTCCAATACCTGGCAAGACACCAACCAGTGTGCCAAGGACTGTTCCGATTAAACCAAAGGTTAAGTTTGTAAGAGTTAATGCTCCTGCAAAACCATTTAAAAGCGACTCGAAACTACTCATTAACAAAGACTCCCTTGAGTGCACTTAAAGCATCGCCTAACGCTCTTCCAACAAAATCCAAGCCCGCTCCAAGAGTATTTTCAATCAGACGTGATGGAAGATTTACATTCAATCCTCTGGTGAAACTAAAATAGACAACGAAGGAAAATATGAGCGAGATCAACAAATTCTTGGGGGCATTTTTAGCACCAAATGCATATGAAACACCAAAAAAGACCAATGAAGAAGCGAAAATGAATCCTGCGCGCTCAATGAGCAAAGGATAGGTGGCCATAGTGCCGCCAACAATTAGTAGAGTTTTAAAGTCAGTTTTTTCAATTGTGTCACCAAACTCTGTGCCCTCTGGTTGTCCAACATTTCCGCGAAGTATTTGAACGATAATTCCAATTGAAACAAAGATTAAAAATCCCGAAACAAGGTATGGGAAAACTTGCGGACCAATTGTGCCCGAAGCAGGGGGCACCAACATGTTTATAGTGTCATAAAAAACAATTAAGCCAAGAATCAAGAGAGAGCTCGCAAACGCGAGCTCCCCCTTGATGCTTTTGTTATTCAATGAATTTATGCCAAACCTAGAGAAACAAGTGTGGCAGTGATGTCTTTCTTCTGATCAGCTAGGAATGCAACGAAATCTTTGCCGTAGAGGTTCAGATTCTGCCAATCCTTGGCAGCCAGAGTTGTCTTCCATGCTGTTCCTGCGCGTGTAACGTCAACAACCTTCATCCAGTTAAGGCGCTCAGCCTCAGTAAGTGATGAAGATGCGCTAAGTCCACGCCAGTTACCAAACACAAAAGGAATTCCTTGCTGTGTAAGGGTTTTTCCCTTGATTGAAGCAAGAGGCTTTGCTGATGAAAGTGCAAGCACACGTAATGCTCCAGCCTTTACCTGCGCTGTGAACTCAGATGTACCTGATACTCCAGCAACAGTTTGCTTGCTGAGCACAGAAGTAATAACTTCTCCGCCACCGCTATATGGAATGTAATTCATATCGGTTGCCTTCATGCCAATTTTCTCAACCAATAGACCCATGAAAACATGGTCGACAGTTCCCTTAGAACCACCAGCAATTGCTAGCTTAGGGTTTGCCTTGATGTCATCAAGCAACTGATTAATTGTGCGGTACTTTGAGTTAGCTGGAACAACAATCGCTTCCCATTCACGCATCAAGCCTGCAACAGATGCTGAGCTATCAAGTTTCAATGCTGACTTTGTTGAGGCAATTCCTGCAACCATTGCAAAGCCATTGATAATTGCAACATCGCTACGAGACTTTTGATCTTGGAAGTAACCAAGTCCAACAGTTCCTGATCCACCTGACTTATAGGAAACGGTGTAATCATTGAGCATTCCTTCAGCTTTCATAGCATCTGCAAACGCGATTGCAGTTGTTCCGTAACCGCCACCAACGCCAGAAGCCGCAACCCACTCAAGTTTTGTTAGTGGCTTAACATCTTTGTACCACCATTTAGTTTGGCCTTTATATGAACCAGTTGTTACAACCATACATGTTAGATCTGAGCCTTCGACACCGCGACCTTTAGCAACTTTGTTTGATTTAGCTGCTGCTGTCGTGCAGTCATCTCCCACAACAGCTTTGTCTGCTGGCTTAACAGCAGCGTTGGCTGGAAGTGTTGTGCCTGCTAATACAGCAACTGCAGTTGCTGCTACAGCGAAGCGCATAAAAGAGTTTTTTCTCATCGATGAGTTCTCCGTTTTGTTCTGCCCCCGAGGGTGAGGGATAGGGAGACGTTAATAGGTTTTGATGTAAAAAGTAAGCAACTGAGGTACCGAAAAGGTAACAAAATGAGCCCTATTGCAACAGAGCAGAGATCTCCACGCCCAGTCGATTGAGCTCTTTTTTGCCACCATCAAAGGCTGTTAAAACAAAGGGTTTTCCGTCGGGCATTACTGCATAGGTGTGTTCAAAGTGTGAACCGCGAGATTTATCAGCAGAAACAACGGTCCAGTCATCTCCCAATACTTTAGTGCGGGCAGATCCGCGGGTGATCATGGGCTCAATGGCTAATACAAATCCAGGAATAATGGCGGGACCGTTGCCGGGTTTACCAAAATTTAGAACATGGGGCTCTTGATGCATCTCTGTTCCAATACCGTGGCCACCATATTCCTGCAGGATTCCATATGTGCCTTGAGATTTTGTGTATTCCTCGATTGCATGGCCAATATCAGAAAGCTTTGCACCATTGCGGCCTGCAGCAATCCCCCGCCACATTGACTCTTCGCACACATCCATCATCTTTTGATCTTCTGGATCGATGCTCCCAACACCTACCGAAAAGGCTGCATCTCCATGCCAGCCTTCAACTATCGCTCCACAATCTACTGAGACAACATCCCCATCATTGATGATGCGATCACCAGGAATTCCGTGAACGATTTCATCATTGACTGAAACACAAATAGTTGCCGGAAAGCCGTGATATCCCTTGAAGTTAGATGTTGCGCCATGTCTTTTAATTACCGACTCAGCAACAGCGTCAAGTGCACTAGTCATCATCCCTGGCTTGATGACTTCACGAACTGCTTTATGAATTTCTGCAACCACTAAACCAGCTTTACGCATGAGCTTGATTTGTTCTTCGGTTTTGATTTGAATTGCCATGAATACTTACTTACTGTTCAAGGCGGCTTAGGGCCGATATTGCATTCGCTGTGATGTCTTCAATGTTACCGACTGCACTAATTGATATGAGTAGACCTTCATTGCGATAGAAGGAAATGATTGGCGCTGTTTGCTCTGCATAGACTTCCAGGCGACGCTTTATGACATCTTCCTTGTCATCTTCGCGCTTTTCAATCTCTGCGCGTTGTAGTAAGCGGGCGATGATTTCTTCATCTGCAAGTGAAAACTCTAGAACTGCATGCAGAGGTGTCTTCTTCTCTGCCAGAATCGCACGTAAAACCTCTGCTTGAGCGACATTTCGTGGAAATCCATCGAGCAGGAAACCATTTGCAACATCATCATGAGTCAGGCGATCTTTCACCATTTCATTTGTTACAGAATCTGGAACCAGTTCTCCCCGATCCATAAATGATTTTGCTTGATTTCCTAGATCGGTCCCAGCCTTCAAATTTGCACGGAAAATATCACCAGTAGAAATGTGAGGAATTGAATAATGTGCTGCAAGGAATTGAGCTTGTGTTCCCTTACCAGCACCTGGTGGACCTACCAGGACGCAACGCATTTACTTAAGGAATCCTTCGTATGAACGTTGCTGTAGTTGTGACTCAATTTGCTTTGCAGTATCAAGACCAACACCAACAACGATCAAGATCGCTGTTCCACCGAATGGGAAGTTTTGTGTTGCTCCAAAAAGTACGAGTGCACCGATAGGAATAACAGCAATGAGTGCTAAGTAAATAGAACCGGGCGCTGTAATGCGTGAGAGAACATACTGAAGGTATTCAGATGTTGGCTTACCTGCACGAATACCAGGAACGAACCCACCGTACTTCTTCATGTTATCTGCAACCTCATCTGGGTTGAAGGTAATTGCCACATAGAAGTAGGTGAAGAAAATAATAAGAAGCGCATATGTTGCGATGTAAATTGGGTGATCACCCTTTACAAAGTTACGGCTAATCCATACTGCCCAACCTGATGTGCTTCCGGTGAAGTTAACGATCAGCGAAGGAATATAGAGTAATGAAGAAGCGAAAATTACTGGGATAACTCCAGCTTGGTTTACCTTGATTGGAATATAAGTACTTGTGCCACCGTATGCCTGGCGTCCGACCATACGCTTTGCATACTGCACAGGAATGCGTCGCTGTGCTTGCTCAACAAAGACTACGGCCGCAATGATCAGCACGCCCACTGCCAAAATGAAGATGAAGGCGAATAGACCCTTTTGTAGGCGGAT
>CANHFN010000045.1 GCA_947459935.1 Actinomycetota bacterium | reverse complement strand
GATGTAAACAGTCAGGACTGGCGCAGTAAAACAGAGACTTTGAATTATCCAGTGTTTGTGAAACCTTCAAGTGGTGGCTCGAGTCGAGGTACACATAAGGTAAAGAGCGTTATCGATTTAGAGTCAGCGATTAATGATGCGTTGTTATATGACACAAAAGTCTTAATTGAAACCGCAATAAATGGACGTGAAATTGAGTGCGCAGTTCTTGAGCGCGATGGCAAGGTGGATGCATCAATTGTTGGTGAGATAATTGTTGATCCTAAATTTGAGTTTTATGACTTTGAAGCCAAATATCTGGATGACGCAACTACCGTAAAGATCCCAGCAGATATCCCGAACAATGCTACTGAGGAAATTCGACGTTTAGCGGTTTCGGCTTTTCATGTTCTGGGATGTTCTGGACTAGCACGGTGTGATTTCTTCTATACAAATGATGGTGAAATAGTTATTAATGAAGTAAATACAATGCCAGGATTTACAGGAACTTCGGTGTATCCGAAGTTATGGCAGGCTTCTGGAGTTTCTTATACAGAGTTGATTTCAGCGCTCATAGATACTGCGCTGTCTTCTTAACTAAGGTGTGTTACCGGGCAGGTTAAGGTGCGAGTAATGCCAGGGACCGCTTGAACCTTTGATAGTACGAGTCGGCCAAAATCCTCCATGCTTGGGGCTTCAGCGCGCATAATTACATCATAAGGACCAGTTACGCCCTCGGAGAGCGTCACTCCAGGAATCTTTGCAACTGCATCTGCAACTCCTGATGCTTTACCAACTTCGGTTTGAATGAGTATGAAAGCTTGTACTGACATGTGAGGTCCTTTCCGGTCGAGGCTCAAACGCTACCGCAGAAAATCGTGACTCACTAGTCGATTAGGCTAGGTGCTATGAACTTCGATGAGGCGAGCGTTATTTCTGCCTTAGCGCGCATTTTCGGCACTACCCATCGAGGTGTTGAGATCGGCATCGGTGATGATGCAGCGGTTGTTGAAACTACTGAACGCACGGTGATTACAACAGACATGGCTGTTGAAGGTACTCATTTCAAGAGTAATTGGAGCAGTGCATTTGATATTGGTCGCAAGATAGCGGCAGCTAATCTGGCCGATGTGTATGCAATGGGAGGCTCACCTAAATTCTTGGTTGCCGCGGTTACTTTGACTGGCGCAGAAAGCATGGAATGGATAGAAGAACTTGCTGAAGGTATTGCACATGAAGCAAGTAGTTGTGGTGCATATGTTGTTGGTGGCGATCTTGCAAAAGGACCATGCATAGTCATTGCGATTACGGCGATCGGAGAAGTTGAAAATCCAATTGCACGTTCTGGCGCACAAGTTGGAGACTCTATCTACATCTCATCTCTGCCTGGGTGGTCGGCGGCAGGTCTTGCAGTTATTGAGAAAGAACTAGAGGAGGATTTAGCTGTACACGCAGTTTCTGAATACTGCGCTCCAACAGTTGATTATGCAGCTGCAATTGAGTTTTCAAATAAGAGAGCTCATTCGATGTGCGATGTGAGTGATGCACTCGTTATTCAGGCACACCAAATAGCAGATGCTTCTGGGGTCGCTTTGAAGTTTGATCAAGCTTTGATTGCTCAACATCTTGAGTTTGCAACCTTAAAGGAGTTGGCTGAGAATCAAAATGTAGATGTATGGCAATGGATTTTTGCTGGCGGTGAAGATCATGTATTTCTTGCAACCGGCAAGGATCTGGAAGGATTTTGTATTGGGACCGTTGTTGAGGGTGCTGGAGTTTTAGGGGCAGAAATGAAAAAAGCGCCAGAGACCTGGCGCCATTTCAATTAAAAAGATTAACGAGTTACTTTTCCTGCCTTAAGGCATGAGGTACACACGTTTTGACGCTTTGGTGTTCCACCAACAAGGGTGCGAACGCGCTGAATGTTTGGATTCCAGCGACGACGGGTCTTGACCTGTGAGTGAGAAACATTGTTTCCGAAGCTGGGCCCTTTGCCACAGATATCGCATGTTGATGCCACAGCGGTACTCCTTTTAGCTCTTCTGTTGATCTCGTTCCAATGGGAACAGGGCGTAAGGGTACCCCGTGGTCGGGGTTTAATGCCAATTCATGCTTGGTGACCGATTTTCAAGGGATTTAGAGAGAGAATGCCCGTATGGCACAACTAGAGAACAAGGTTTCAGCGGTCGTTGGCGACCGCACAGCCAAGGTTCTTGAAAGCACTTTTGGGATCAAAAGCATTGGTGATCTCATGCGTCATTATCCTCGTCGCTATATGGTCCGAGGCGAGCTTTCAGATATTTCTGAACTCCATGAAGGCGATGAAACAACAATTCTGGCCCAGGTGTATTCGGCATCAACAAGGCCGATGCGTGGGCGCAAAGGCAGCATGCTCGAGGTTGTGGTCACAGATGGAACTGACAAGTTATCGCTTACATTTTTCAATCAAGCATGGCGTGAAAAAGATTTGAAGGTAGGGCGACAAGGATTGTTTGCGGGGAAAGTCGGAGTTTTCAATAACAAGAAGCAGCTTGCACACCCCGATTACGAAATGATTCCTGATGGCTCGGATGTGGATAGCGCTGTTGAGGGGTTCGCAGGCAAGTACCTTCCCGTCTACCCAGCTTCTGCCAAATTGCCTTCTTGGAAGATTTCCCAATGTGCTCAATTAGCAATTGGTTCACTTGAAGAGATAGAAGATTTTTTGCCTTCTCCAATTCGAGAAAAGTACAAATATCCCACCTTGCATCAAGCGCTTGTTCAGTTGCATCAGCCGGCAGATTTAGATCACGCAGATCTTGCGCGAGAGCGGCTAACCTTTGATGAAGCGTTCCTATTGCAATCACTCTTGGTGATGCGCAGAATCGAATTAAAGAAACTTAATTCAACTTCGAGAAAGCGCATTAGTGGTGGCTTGCTCGATGCTTTTGACGCTACTTTGCCATTTCAACTAACCGCTGGACAAGTGGCAGTCTGCAAAGAGATTGAGTCAGATCTTGCACAATCCCATCCAATGCATCGTCTATTACAAGGTGAAGTTGGTTCAGGTAAAACGATAGTTGCTTTACGAGCCATGTTGGCTGTTGTCGATAGTGGGGGACAGGCAGCGCTACTTGCTCCGACTGAAGTATTAGCTGCTCAACATCTACGAACAATTCAAAAACTATTAGGCCAACTTGGCCAAGGTGGCATGCTTGGTGGTTCTGAAAAGGCCACGCAAGTTACATTAATAACAGGCTCACAAAGCGCGGCGGCTCGAAAAGAAGCCTTGGCATTGGCAGCAAATGGAAATGCCGGAATTGTAATCGGAACGCATGCTTTGCTAGGTGAAAAAGTTGAGTTTAAAGACTTGGGATTAATTGTGGTTGATGAGCAACATCGTTTTGGAGTTGAACAAAGAGATGCTTTGAAAGAAAAGGCAGTCCTTCCACCGCACCTACTTGTTATGACTGCTACACCTATTCCGCGAACAGTGGCCATGACGGTCTTTGGTGACTTAGATGTTTCAACTTTGAGAGAGTTGCCTTTAGGTCGACAACCAATCACAACCCATGTTGTTCCAGTAAAGGAAAAGCCAAGCTTTCTAGAGCGGGCATGGCAAAGAATTAATGAAGAAGTTGCCCAAGGCCATCAGGCCTATGTTGTTGCCCCTCGCATTAGTGCAGATTCTGATGCAAATGCTGATATTGATTTTTTATTCGGGGAAGAGTCATCGGAGATCTCATCGGTTGAAGAGTTAGCTCCAACTTTGCATGCAGGTCCATTAAAAGGGTTGAGAATTGCAATCCTTCATGGTCGCTTAGCCGCAGATGAGAAAGATGCAACGATGCAGGCCTTTACCAAGGGTGAAATCGATGTTTTAGTTTCAACTACCGTGATCGAAGTTGGTGTTGATGTGCCAAACGCAACCATCATGGTGATTATGGATGCAGATCGTTTTGGTGTTTCACAACTTCATCAGTTACGTGGTCGTGTTGGTCGTGGCGTTTCACCTGGGCTGTGTCTTTTGGTAACTCAATGTGAAGAGGAAACCCCTGCTCGTGAACGATTAAATGCTGTTGCAGGCACTGTTGATGGGTTCGAGTTATCGCGAATCGATCTAGAGCAACGCCGTGAAGGAGATGTCCTTGGCGCTAGCCAATCTGGAACACAATCTCATTTGAGACTTCTACGCGTTTTGCGGGATGAAGGATTAATTGAGCAGGCTCGTGATGATGCAGAATCTTTGATTGCCACTGATAACGATCTATCAGACTATCCTTTGCTCAAAGCAGAACTGGCGCAATTACAGCGAGATCAAGCTGTTGACTATTTAGATAAGGGTTAATACGTTGAGAATTATTGCAGGCGTTGCAAAGGGACGGATTCTTGGGGCAGTTGCTGGTGCAACCAGACCCACATCCGATCGTGCTCGCGAAGGTTTGTTCTCTTCTTTAACTTCTGAGTTTGGAACTTTTGAGGGACTGCACGTGCTAGATCTTTTTGGTGGATCTGGGGCAATTGGGCTGGAGTCACTTTCTCGAGGGGCAACCTCAGTTCATATTGTTGAGAAAGATGAAGAAGCCCAAAAAACAATCGACAATAATTTTGAAATTGTGAAAAAATCGAATCCGAGCGGCAAGTTTCATTTGTTTGGAATGAGTGCGGAACGTTTCCTGAAGGATGCACCTAAAGATAAGTATCATCTTGTCTATATTGATCCTCCCTATGATTTTTCTAATCAAGCTGTCGAAGATGTATTGAGTGCACTCCATGATTATGAATTTCTCAGCAGTGATGCTTTTGTCGCAGTTGAGCGCACAACACGAGGGGCGCAATTTATATGGCCAGATGCATATGTGCCTGCGAGGGAGCGAAAATATGGGCAGGCGACCATTTATTACGCTAATTACCAGCCGTGAGAATGGATAACTGAGCCCAGTATTGCTAGCGTTTGGCTCATGAAGCGCGCGGTATGCCCGGGATCCTTTGATCCCATCACATATGGTCACCTAGACATTATTGAGCGTGCGGCCCAGCAGTTTGATCATGTTGTTGTTGCCGTTCTTGAAAATCGCACCAAATCTAGTCTTTTTACAGTCCCTGAACGCATCACAATGATTACAGAAGTAACTTCTCAGTTTCCCAACGTTTCAGTGGATTCTTGGAGTGGATTACTTGTTGAGTATTGCAAAAGCAATTCAATTCAAGCCATCGTTAAAGGCTTAAGAGCGGTTACAGACTTTGATTATGAATTGCAGATGGCTCAAGTCAATCTGCAGGGTTCTGGGGTTGAAACAATGTTTATGGCAACTTCTCCGGCACATTCATTTTTATCATCATCTCTTGTGAAGGAACTAGCCCATTACAACGGCGATGTGTCAACAATGATTCCACCATCAGTTAATGAAGCACTTAAAGCTCGAGTAGCGGGGAAATAGAAAATGGATTCAGTAGAGAAATTAACTGCAGCGATTACATTAGTTGAGGAAGCCCGCGGAGTTCCGCTTTCTGCAAGTTGTGTTGTTCATAGAGCAGAGATGTTAGAAATTCTAGATGAGGCCCGCGAGGCCCTTCCGACTGATTTTGAATCGGCCCGAAAGATTATCGATACTCGCGAAGCGATTATCGAAGAAGCCCGAGTAAGTGCAGAGCAGATGATCGCTATTGCACGAGAAGATGTTGCTCAAATGGTTGAGCAGACTTCCATTGTTCAAATTGCACGCGATGAGGCTCGCAAGATTCTTGATGATGCTCGTGAAACAGCAGAATTAGAAAAGCAAGAGGTTGAAGAGTACATAGACGGACGTCTTGCCACCCTAGAAGTAATCCTCAATAAGACAATGGATGCGGTTTCTCGTGGACGCGGTCGTCTTGCCGGTGCAAATGACAAGGATGTCTTGTCGCAACTTGCCGATGAGTAAAGCCCCAGACTCTTTCAAGCTCAACACTTACGAGTTACCTCGTCGTGCTGGCGAAATGAAAGAGTATGAATTAGACATCGTGATGAGTGAAAAGTTTGGTGTTGATCTCATCTCTGTCCCTGCCGGAGAAGTAATTGAAGTTGATGTTCGCCTGGAATCGGTCACAGAAGGTGTTTTATTGAGCGCTGATGTGTACACAGTTGCACAAGGGGAGTGCATTCGTTGCCTAGACCCCCTCGAGATTGTGATCGAACGCAAAATCCAGGAGTTATATAACTATGAGCCGACTAATGAACGCGGCAAAAAGAAAAAGAGCTCCACAGAAGATTTAACAGCCGAGGATCTAGATGTCGCAGATGAATTCATGATGGATGGGAACATTCTTGATCTAGAGACCCCGATTCGAGATGCCGTTGTCCTGTCTTTACCGACAAACCCGCTATGTAGCCAGGATTGCCTCGGCCTATGCCCTGAGTGCGGGGGTAAGTGGGCTGACCTGCCTGAAGACCACGCACACCAAGTAATCGATGCCCGTTGGGCCAGCCTTGAGGGCCTTACGCTCGAGGACCCCGATTTCAAGATTTAGCCTTTTTAAGGGATACTTACCCTCTGCAGCCCAGTGGTTGCTTAAGGATTGAGAAGAGGTTCGAACAGTGCCAGTACCAAAGCGAAAAATGTCGCGTTCAAAGACGCGCTCACGACGTAGCCAGTGGAAAACTACTGCAGCCTCACTATCTACTTGCGGACAATGCCAGCAGCCTAAGTTGCAGCACACAGCAT
>CANHFN010000044.1 GCA_947459935.1 Actinomycetota bacterium | reverse complement strand
CAGTTTTACTTGTGTAACTAAAGAAGAGATTGAAATAGCATTAGATGCATTCGGTGCGCCATATGTTGTAAAAGATGACGGTCTGGCGGCAGGTAAAGGTGTTGTTGTTACCAATAATCGCCAAGAAGCATTAGATCATGCTCTAGCTTGCAAACGGGTAGTGATTGAAGAGTATTTAGATGGTCCAGAAGTTTCTCTATTTGGCATTAGCGACGGAACAACAATTGTTCCAATGCAACCTGCTCAAGACTTCAAGCGTGCCCATGATGGGGATACAGGACCAAATACTGGGGGGATGGGTGCGTACTCACCATTGCCGTGGGCACCATCAGACATTATTGAAGATACATACAAACAGGTTCTGGCTCCCATGATTGCTGAAATGGCAGCACGTGGAACTCCATTTGTTGGTTTGCTCTATGCAGGTCTTGCACTCACAGATCACGGAACACGAGTTATTGAATTTAATGCACGTTTTGGTGATCCAGAAACACAAGTTTTAATCCCACGACTAAAAACTCCACTTGCAACCTTGTTATACAAGGCTGCAACAGGAAATCTCAATGGAACAACCTTGGATTGGAAGGATGATTCTGCGGTAACAGTTGTTCTGGCTGCAGAAGGTTATCCAGGTTCACCGAAGAGCGGATCTGTGGTTAGTGGATTTAAGCAGATAGAAAACGTTCAGATTTACCATGCTGGTACAACAGATACTGAACTAGGGATCGTTTCTTCTGGTGGTCGAGTACTGACAGTTACAGGAATTGGTGAAGATTTAACCGAAGCCCGCAATCGTGCCTACCGGGCAATTAGCCAAATCAGCCTTGCCGGCTCTTTCTACCGTTCTGATATCGCGCTTAATGCGTCGGTGGCAGAGAAGGGCAATTAAATGACCGATAATTCACCAATGAGCCTGCTTGCTAGCCGATATGCATCAGCTGCGATGTGTGAAATCTTCGCGCCAGAGGCCAAAATCATTGCCGAGCGCAAACTCTGGATCGCTGTTATGCGAGCTCAATCCACCCTGGGCCATTCAATCTCCAAGGATGTAATTACAGCTTACGAAAATGTAATTACACAGGTGAATCTTGCATCAATTGATGTTCGTGAAAAGCAAACTCGACACGATGTTAAGGCTCGCATTGAAGAGTTCAACGCACTTGCAGGCCACGAAGCAATTCATGCAGGAATGACTAGCCGCGACCTCACTGAAAATATTGAAGCGTTGCAGATTAGAAACGGTTTAGAGATTGTTCATGACAAGGTTGTCACACTCCTTGGTCGACTTGGTGAGCGCGCTGCGCAGTATGCAGACCAACCAATTGCTGGACGTTCACATAATGTTGCAGCTCAGGTAACAACTTTAGGAAAACGTTTTGCTTCTGCTGCTGAAGAGTTGTTGTTTGCATACGAACGATTAACTTCTTTGCAAAACCGCTATCCGATGCGCGGCATCAAAGGCCCAGTCGGTACAGCACAAGATTCAATTGATCTTCTTGGATCAGCGGATGCGCATTTTAAATTAGAAGGTGCAATCGCGAAAGAACTTGGATTTAACAATGTTCTTGATTCAACTGGGCAAATCTATCCACGTTCTTTAGATTATGATGTTGTAACAACCTTGGTTCAGATTGCATCATCTCCCTCATCGTTAGCGACATCAATTCGCTTAATGGCTGGTGCTGAACTGGTAACAGAAGGATTTAAAGCAGGCCAGGTTGGTAGTAGTGCAATGCCACATAAGATGAATACCCGTTCATGCGAGCGTGTAAACGGTCTATCGGTTGTGCTGCGCGGATACGCATCAATGGTGAGTGAACTTTCTGGTGATCAATGGAACGAAGGCGATGTTTCTTGCAGTGTTGTTCGACGAGTTGCGCTGCCAGATGCTTTCTATGCAATAGATGGATTGCTCGAAACAATGCTTACGGTCCTTGATGAATTTGGCGCTTTCCCAGCGGTAATAAGTGCAGAATTAGAGCGTTATTTACCTTTCTTAGCCACGACAAAGATTCTTATGGCTGCGGTTAAAGCAGGCGTTGGCCGTGAAGTTGCGCATGAAGTTATTAAAGAACATGCGGTTAAGACTGCCCTTGGAATGCGCGAAGGAAAGAAGAACACACTTCTAGAAGATTTAGCAGCCGATGATCGCCTTCCACTTGATTACGCAGCACTTAATCTGTTGATTAGTGACCCCATTGAATTTACTGGCGAAGCTCGCCAACAAGTAGCTCGAGTTGTTAGTCGCATTGGTGCGATTACATCCGCGCACCCTGCCGCAGCGCAGTACAAGCCCGGCTCTATTCGGTGAGCGGCTTTGGCCTAGCTGGCCCACCGCCAGCGCCTGAAATAACTGGGTGGAAACATCTGCGCACCGGAAAAGTTCGTGACTTGTACACAAACGATAAAGATGAGATCTTGTTAGTTGCCTCAGATCGAGTTTCAGCTTATGACTGGGTCATGCCAACTGCAATTCCTGGAAAAGGCGCAGTCCTTACTCAACTTTCACTGTTTTGGTTTGAACTATTAGAAGACATTATTGGCAACCATGTAATCTCGACAGAAGTTCCTGATGAAGTTGAGGATCGTGCAATTATCGTGCAGCAACTAACAATGTTTGATCTTGAATGTGTTGCTCGGGGATACCTAACCGGCAGTGGTTGGAGTGAATATCAGAACAACAAGGCTATATGCGGAAATCCTTTGCCAGATGGACTACTTGATGGATCACATCTTCCAAACAGTATTTTCACTCCAGCCACAAAAGCTGAAATAGGCGATCACGACATCAATATAGATTTTGATAGCGCCGTCTCAATCATTGGGGCAGATGATGCCGCTGAACTTCGCGATCTGACACTTAAGTTATATGAAACGGCAGCAGAGTTTGCAGCTAGCCGCAGAATAATTGTGGCCGATACAAAGTTTGAGTTCGGTCGAAATGACAAGGGTCAGATTCTTCTTGGCGATGAGGCGCTAACCCCTGATTCTTCTAGGTTTTGGGAGGCCTCAAGCTGGAAGCCAGGCGGGGCTCAGCCTTCCTATGACAAGCAATTTCTACGTGACTACCTAGTTTCAAGTGGATGGGATAGAAATAGCCCACCCCCTGAACTACCGAATGAGATCGTAGAGAAGACAGCGCAACGCTACGAAGAAGCATTTTTCCGAATTACCGGCAGCAAGTTCTAAAAGGGAGAAACATAAATGGCAAAGATCGTGGTTGATGTGATGTTAAAGCCTGAGATTCTTGATCCTCAGGGAAATGCGGTCGCATCTGCGCTGCCACGACTTGGGTTCACATTTGCTACATCTGTTCGCCAAGGTAAACGATTCGAAATCGAAATCGAAGGCGGGCCAACAGCAACCCAACTTGCTGAAGTCGAAAAAGCTGCTGAAGTATTGTTATCAAATCCAGTCATTGAGAACTTCGTCGTGAGAGTTGAAAAGTAATGCGCGTTGGTGTCATAACATTTCCAGGAACTCTAGATGATCGCGATGCTGCGCGCGCTGTCGTAGTTGGTGGAGCAGAAGCAGTATCGCTGTGGCATGGCGATGCAGATCTGAAGGGCGTGGATGCCGTTGTATTACCAGGTGGTTTTTCTTATGGGGATTACTTGCGCTGTGGTGCAATTTCTCGTTTTGCACCAGTTATGCAACTTGTTATTGAAGCAGCTAATAAAGGTATGCCAGTTCTTGGTATTTGTAATGGCTTCCAGGTGCTGTGTGAATCGCATTTATTGCCAGGTGCCCTGACTCGTAACTCTGATCTGCACTTCTTGTGCCGAGATCAAGAGATTGAAATTGTTAATAACAAAACACCGTGGACCAATTCCTTTAAACAAGGTGAGAATATTGTCATTCCACTTAAAAATGGCGAAGGTTCATTTCAGTGTGATGATCAAACTCTTGCGATGCTCGAAGGTGAAGGCCGCGTAATAGCCCGCTATGTGGGCGATAATCCCAACGGATCACGCAATTTAATCGCTGGTATTACTAACGCCAAAGGCAATGTTGTAGGTCTTATGCCCCACCCAGAGCATGCAATCAATGAGTTAACAGGACCATCTGCACAAGGTCTTGGCTTTTTCACATCAATTTTGAATGCAATGGTGAAGTAATGGCACTCGATACCGTTGCAATCGCCCAGAGCACACCTGAAAACTCACAACCATTTGCAGAGCTTGGTCTAAAGCCTGATGAGTATGCACGCATCAAGGAAATTCTTGGTCGTCGCCCAACTTCATCAGAACTAGCAATGTATTCAGTCATGTGGTCTGAGCACTGTTCTTATAAGTCATCAAAAGTGCATTTGAAGCAGTTCGGCGAAAAGGCTCCTCAATCTGATGCCTTGCTAGTTGGTATTGGTGAAAATGCAGGCGTTGTTGATGTCGGCCAGGGATATGCCGTAACTTTTAAAATTGAATCTCACAATCATCCTTCATTCATTGAGCCCTACCAAGGTGCAGCAACTGGTGTTGGCGGAATTGTTCGCGACATTTTAACTATGGGTGCTCGGCCTATCGCAGTGATGGATCCATTGCGATTTGGTCCAGCAGATGCACAAGATACTCGTCGTGTTTTGCCAGGAATTATCGCCGGTGTTGGTGGATACGGAAACTGTTTAGGTCTTCCAAATATTGGCGGCGAAGTAACTTTTGATGAAACATATGCCGGTAACCCACTAGTTAATGCATTGTGTGTTGGCGTGATGAAGCACAGCGACATTAAGTTAGCTAAAGCTGCAGGTGCTGGCAATCTAGTTGTCTTATATGGGGCGAAAACAGGTGGCGATGGTATTGGTGGAGTATCTGTACTTGCCTCAGAAACTTTTGGTGCTGGTGGATCAACAAAGCGCCCAAGTGTTCAGGTGGGTGATCCGTTTGTTGAAAAGGTTTTGATTGAGTGCTCCTTAGAGATCTTTGCTGAAGACTTAGTTGTTGGTATCCAAGACCTTGGCGGAGCAGGCTTATCCTGTGCCACAAGCGAGCTTGCATCAGGTGGTTCTGGTGGCATGAAAGTGCAATTAGACAAGGTTCCATTGCGCGATCCATCGCTATCTCCCGAGGAGATCTTGATGTCTGAATCACAAGAGCGCATGTGTGCAATTGTGGAGCCAAGCAACATTGATCGTTTCTTAGAAATCTGCAAGAAGTGGGATGTAACAGTCACGGTGATTGGTGAAGTGACCGATGGAAATCATCTTGAAATTACGTGGAATGGCGAGCTGATCGTTGATGTTCCACCTCGCACGGTTGCACATGATGGTCCTGTCTATAACCGCCCATTGGCACAACCTGCATATATTGATCAAGTAAATAGCCAGAAAGTAAATGTACCGATCCCGGTAACAGCAGCTGAAGTAAAAGCAGCGGTTCTAAAATTAGCAGCTGCTCCTAACCTTGCAGATAAATCATGGGTCACATCTCAATATGACAAATATGTTCAAGGCAACACAATTCAATCCCAACCTGATGATTCAGGAATGGTTCGCGTTGATGAAACAACACATCTGGGTGTTGCAATCTCAACAGATGCCAATGCGAATTGGTCCTACCTGAATCCATACCAAGGTGCAAAACTAGCGTTAGCTGAAGCTGCTCGTAATATTGCAACAGCGGGTGCAAGGCCACTTGCTGTAACAAACTGTCTGAACTTTGGCTCTCCAGAAGATCCAGGCGTGATGTGGCAGTTTGCCGAATCTGTTCGTGGATTAGCAGATGGATGTTTAGAAATGGGACTTCCCGTAACGGGAGGAAACGTATCCTTCTATAACCAGACAGGATCTGTTGCAATCTTGCCTACACCTGTTATCGGCGTACTAGGCGTTATACAAGATGTTCGCACACGAACACCCATGAGTTTTACACATGCCGGTTTGGATCTCTATCTAGTTGGAGAAACACATGAAGATCTGGCCGGCAGTGAATGGGCCTTCTTGCACAATCAGCGCGTTGGCCAATCCCCGGATGCTGATTTACAGCGTGAAATGCGTCTTATTGAGCTACTTCTGGAAGGTAACTCTTTCTTCGCCGCAGCCCATGATTTAAGCCAGGGTGGTTTATCTGCAGGATTAACCGAGATGGTTTTGCGTCATAAAGTTGGTGTAACTATTTCGCTAGATAATCCAGGAATTTGCCTGCTTAGTGAAACACCTGGACGCGTACTTGTTGCAATTGATCCAATCGACACAAGAAAGCTTGAAGAATTGGCAGCAAAGAATTCAATCGCACTCACAAAACTAGGAACAACTGGGGGAGACTCACTCATCATTAATGATGTGATCATCTCCCTATCCGAACTTTCGATTGCTCACACCTCAACATTTCCAAAGTTGTTTGGATAATGGCCATGCGCGACCAACAAATACTTGAACAGGTTAAAAGCACTCTCGCACTGTTAACTGCAAAAGCTCCTGGTCGTGCAATTGAAGTTCGTGTACCACCTTATGCAGCTGTTCAGTGTGGTGATGGCCCAACCCACACACGTGGTACTCCACCTAACACCATTGAAATGAATGCGGAAACATGGCTGGCTCTTGCATCTGGAAAGCTAAGTTGGGCAGATGCCATGAATAGTGGTGCGATCGCAGCATCTGGTGTCCGGGCTGATTTAACCGAGTACCTACCGTTAGGATTAGATGTATGAGACGCCCCGATGGTTTGCTCAATCACAATGTATTAGGTGAAGACAAAGGCCCTCAAGATGCGTGTGGTGTT
>CANHFN010000043.1 GCA_947459935.1 Actinomycetota bacterium | reverse complement strand
GATCGCTCTCGTTCGATCGCTCTCTTCTCTCACGGGTACTCATAAGGTGAACTCTAGATTGCTTCGGTTCCGCGCTCTCCTGTTCGCACGCGAATTACCTGATCAACTGGTGTGGTCCATACCTTTCCATCACCAATTGAACCTGTTGAAGCAGCCTTGACGATCACATCAACCACTGAATCTGCGTCCTTGTCATCGACTAAAACCTCTAGGCGAACTTTTGGAACCAGATCCACTGTGTATTCCGCGCCACGGTAAACCTCAGTGTGGCCACGCTGGCGACCGAAGCCGCTTGCTTCTGAAACTGTCATGCCAGTTACGCCTGCCTCTTGCAGTGCATTCTTAACATCATCTAACTTGAATGGCTTCAAGATTGCTGTAATGAGTTTCATTGTTATGCCCCCTTTGAGTTACCAAGGACGCTGCCCTGGGTGTTATCTGTCAGCTCATAAGCACGCTCCGCATGAATTGCTAGGTCGATACCAGCAACCTCCTCATCGCGTGAGATTCTGAAGCCAATTGTTAGGTCGATGATCTTTCCTATGATCAAAGTAGCAATGAAGGAGTAGGCCAGCACAGCACCTGCTCCGATTACTTGCTTGATCAATTGTTCAGTTCCGCCACCATTGAAAAGTCCGACATCGACGCCGACAAATCCAATCAAGATAGTTCCAACGATTCCACCAACAAGGTGAACCGCAACTACGTCAAGTGAATCATCAAAACCAAGCTTGAACTTGAGACCGACAGAAAGTGCGCACAGCGCGCCAGCGACAAGACCAATAATTAATGCACCACTTGCATTTACTGCAGCACACGCAGGAGTAATGGCAACTAAACCTGCAACCACACCAGATGCTGCACCAAGACTTGTCGCATGACCATCGCGAATCTTTTCTACCAATAACCAGGAAAGAACCGCAGCTGTCGTAGCACCTATCGTGTTGAGTAGTGCCAGTCCAGCAGTTCCATTTGATGCAACAGCTGATCCAGCATTAAATCCAAACCATCCAAACCACAATAATGCTGCACCGAGCATTACTAGAGGCAAGCTATGAGGACGCATTGGTGTTTTACCAAAGCCAACGCGCTTACCAAGAATTAATGCAAGTGCTAAGCCGGCTGCGCCTGCGTTGATGTGCACCGCAGTTCCACCAGCAAAGTCGAGTGCACCAAGGTCATTTGCAATCCAGCCACCAGTCTTTGCCACAAAATCATCAAAAGCAAAAACCCAGTGTGCAACTGGGAAATACACCAAAGTTGCCCAGACGCCCGCAAAGAGCATCCAAGCTCCGAACTTCGCACGATCTGCAATAGAGCCTGAAATGAGTGCCACAGTAATCGCAGCAAAAATTCCTTGGAAAGCGATAAACACCGCTGCCGGAATTGTTCCGATTAATGCAGTTGAATTATCCAGACCATTTAGAAATGTAAATTGACCAACATCTCCGATTAGGCCCCTACCGTCCACAGAATCTCCGAAGACCATAGAAAATCCATATGCAATCCACAAGACAAATACAACAGCCAGAGCACCAAATGACATCATCATCATATTAAGTGCGCTCTTCACTCGAACCATTCCACCGTAAAAAAGTGCAAGGCCAGGAATCATTAAAACTACTAAACCGGTACTGATTAACATCCAGGCTGTGTCGCCGGCGTCCAAAACAATTTCTTCCATAGTCGCTTCTGCTTTCATGAAGGTTAAGAAAAATTCTCGCCTTTGAGATGCCCAAACCCTCTAGTAAAGCGGTTACGAAAGAACACTTAAACGATTTCAGGATCGTGACAAAAACCCCTTTTTTGTTACAAGTAGGTTACGAGAGCAGGCCCTTGATGTAGCTCTGAGCGTCAAAGAGAGCAAAATCAGTCTCAGACTCCCCCGTGCCAACCCACTTAATCGGGATCCCCAACTCAGCCTCGATAGCCAGGGCCACCCCGCCTTTGGCGCTGCCATCTAATTTAGTCAGGAGAATTCCTGTGACTTCCACACATTCAGTAAAAATCTTTGCCTGCTGTAATCCGTTTTGACCTGTTGTTGCATCGATAACTAGAAGAACTTCATTTATCGGTGAAACTTTTTCAACTACACGTTTAACTTTGCTCAGTTCTGCCATTAAATCATTCTTGTTATGCAAGCGACCTGCAGTATCGATGATGAAAATATCACTTGCTGATTCATGTGCGCTTTTTGCGCCATCGAACGCAACAGATGCGGGATCACCATTATCTTTTCCTGAGACAACTAATACTCCGATTCGACTTCCCCACGTTTTTAACTGATCAACTGCAGCGGCGCGAAATGTGTCACCAGCTGCTAACACAACACTCTTTCCATTACCTTTGTAGTAGGAAGCAAGTTTTGCGACAGATGTAGTTTTTCCTGTTCCATTTACACCAACAACCATGATTGTTGTAGTCCCCGGCACCACCACTGGTTCATGTGATCTTTTAGAAAGATTTCCAGTGAGTATTTCAATTAATGCCAGCTCTGCATTTTCGCTCTTAACCTTCTTTGCTGCCTCAAGAAAATTCCTGGTCAGAGTTGGTCCTAGATCTGAAGCAAGAAGTTCTTGCTCTAACTCCGCCCAATCGGCAGGTGAAAAATCATTTGTGCCCTTTATCTTGGCGATGAACTTACTAAAAAGACCCATCGAACTAGACCTTAGCTAGCGTCAGATTCGCGCAGGCGCTGGGAAATAACTTCCGTGACGCCATCGCCACGCATCGTTACGCCATAAAGTGCATCAGCTATTTCCATCGTTCGCTTTTGGTGAGTAATGATGATCAATTGAGAACTCTCGCGAAGCTCTTCCAAAACAACCAGCAAACGACCAAGGTTGACATCATCAAGGGCTGCTTCAACTTCATCCAAAACATAGAAAGGACTTGGGCGGGCTTTAAAGATCGCAACCAACATAGCCACAGCAGTGAGCGACTTTTCTCCACCAGATAACAAGGAAAGACGCTTAATACGCTTGCCAGGTGGGCGGGCTTCAACATCTACACCTGTCGTGAGTGGATTATCTGGATCTGTAAGGATCAAACGTCCATCTCCACCTGGGAACAAGCGGGCAAAAATATCCTCGAAGTGTTTTGCTGTTTCTGTATAGGCTTCCATAAAGATTGACTGAACACGGTCGTCAACTTCCTTAATGATGTCTAGCAAATCCTTTTTAGTGTTCTTCAGATCCTCTAGTTGCTCAGCCAAAAACTTCAGACGCTCTTCAAGTGAAGTGAACTCTTCCAGGGCAAGTGGGTTGATCTTGCCAAGCAGGTTCAATGATCGCTCGGCTGAGGCAAGGCGCTTTTCCTGTTGGTCGCGGCGATATGGAACTAGTTCAGTTGCAACTATCTCGCCATCATCTGTTTCGTGGAATGTAGGAACATCTTTATCTGGACCGTATTCATTAACCAGGGTAGCTGTGTCGATTCCAAACTCTTCAACAGTTTTAGTTTCAAGAGTCTCGATACGCAATCTCTGTTCTGCCCGAGCAATTTCATCTTTATGAACACTTGTTGTTAATTGCTCAAGTTCTGACGTCAATTCGCGTCCTCTAGTACGGACCGTCAAAGTTTCACCTTCGCGCGCAGCACGGGACTCTTCTAGTCGTCCACGCTCTATCGCTGCTTTTGAAATAGAACGTTCGATGTGAATGAGAACTTCATAGGCAGCTTCTGCAACTGCTTGTGAGATAACAGCTGCACGTGCACGTGCACTACGACGAATGATGGCACGCTCGGATGCATCACGCTCTGCTTGGGCAGATTGCTCAAGGGCTAAAGCCCGAGCCCCTACTGAATTCACACGCTCTTCAATAGTACGAACAGCCAATCGAGCTTCAACTTCAGCAGTTCTAGAAACTGATACTTGATTACGTAAATCCTCTGCATGTGAGTGATCTGGTTCTGATACTTCACCACGTTGCTGCAATTGGTTCTGAGCGATGACGATTTCACCTTCATCACGAGATTTTGCCTCAGTTGCTTGAACTATTGATGTGTTCAGGCGCTCAACCTCTGCCATGGCGGACTTCATATTTTGACCTGAAACCGCTAATTGCTCGGTTAAGGCAGCAATACGCGCATCTGACTCATTGAGCTTTGAAAGTGCAAGGTCAAATTCACTTTGACGTGAGGCAAGTTCAGTTGTTGCTGTTGAAATTTCAAACTTTAAACGATCACAGTTATGCGTTACTTCCTGCAACTTACCTTCAAGCCCTTCAATCAGAGCCTTGATCTCAATCAGTGAGGATGAAGATTTAGATCCACCGCGTGCACGACTACGAGAAATTACATCTCCGTCTCGTGTAACAACAGTTACAGCGGGATGTGATCTTAAGATCGCTTCGGCAGCATTGGCATTATCTGCAACAACAGTTGAAGCAAGCAATGAAGATAAAAGGTCACCGATTGTGCTCGAGCGAATGTGGGCTGTCAGCGGAGTTAATCCTGAAGGGATACTTCCTTGGATGCCCTGACCTGGTTCAAAGACCAAAACATCAGCCTGACCAAGGTTTTCATTCCGCAAAGTTGTCAGTGCTGTAACGGCCGAAGAAAGATCTTGCACAACAACAGCATCTGCGAGTGACCCAAGTGCAGCAGCAGCTGCAGACTCCCATCCACTGTCTATCTCAATCAAGCCAGCGATACTTCCAAGAATAGAAACTCCGCGTGAATCACGAAGCAGAGCCGAAGCCCCATCACGATTCTGAGAGGTCAATTTCATGGCTTCAAGTTTTGCTTCAATAGCATTACGTTCACGGTCTGCTAGGCGCTCGGCTTCGACTAATTCATTAACCGTAGATTTTGCCTTATCAAGTTCAGATTTAGTGCCTTCATAGAGTGAATCAAGTCCAAGCTCTCCCGAATCAGCGCTGGCAATTTCTAATTCGTATGATGCATGTTCACGTTGTGCTTTATCAGCACGCTCTTGTGCATCATCACGGGATTTAGTCAGACGTTCAATTTCTTCGGCAATTGCCTCAAGTCGTGCATGTAAAGACTTGATATGCCCCTCTTGTCGCGCAGTTCCCTCTCGAGCATCTGCAATAGCTCGCATGGCCGCTGCAATTGTGTCTTCATCACTTTTTAACGCTACTTCTGCTGCAACTAGTTGTGATGATGCTTGCACCAATGCTTGCTGGGCTGAAATAACATTTGAGCGAAGTTCACTCTCTTCAAGACGTAATGCTGCTGCCTCTTTATCTAAACTTTCTGGATCCCGGCCCGAGGTTCGCGCCTCTTCTGCCTCTTCGTTAAGAAAACGTGATCGCTCTTGAGCGAGGCTTTGTGTTCCGCGGAATTTTTCACGTAAAGAGTTTAGGTTGTAATAGGTTTCTTGTGCTGCAACAAGCAACGGTCCTTCATATGCCGCCTGTGTATCAAGTGCTTCTTCGCGACGTCGAACTGAATCTAATTCGCTCTCAACTGCAGAACGTTTTTCGCGCAAAGCTGTTTCGTCAGCAACTTCTAGTTCAAGAGTTTTTGACATAGAGATAAAGTCATCAGCCAGCAAACGAAGTTTCGCATCACGCAAATCTGCTTGAATCGTTGCTGCTTTCTTTGCCACCTCTGCTTGCTTGCCTAGTGGGCGTAGTTGACGTCGTAGCTCAACTGTTAAGTCTTGCACGCGAGCAAGATTTGCTTGCATGGAATCTAATTTGCGAAGCGCTTTCTCTTTACGCTTACGGTGCTTCAGTACGCCAGCAGCTTCTTCAATAAATCCGCGGCGCTCTTCAGGTGTTGCCATCAAGATCGCATCAAGTTGACCTTGGCCAACGATCACGTGCATTTCGCGACCAATACCTGAATCACTCAAAAGTTCTTGGATGTCTAAGAGACGAGATGCTTCACCATTGATTTGGTACTCACTTTGTCCATTACGGAAAAGAATTCTGGAAATTGTTACTTCGGTGTAATCAATCGGAAGTGCGCCATCTGAATTATCAATAGTCAATGAAACTTCAGCTCGACCCAGTGGTGCACGCCCACTTGTGCCAGCGAAGATAACATCTTCCATCTTGCCGCCACGTAAAGACTTTGCACCTTGCTCACCCATAACCCAGGTGAGGGCATCTACAACATTTGATTTACCGGAACCATTAGGACCAACCACACAAGTGATGCCTGGTTCGAGACGAAGGGTGGTCGCCGAAGCAAAGGACTTAAAGCCCTTGAGCGTCATACTCTTCAAATACACGCGGTAAACCTATCGTCTCAGGAGCGCGTTTTTAACGAATTTAGGCTTGTGGAAAGGCGGTTTTTAAGGCTTCATAGGCCGCACGCGCGGCTACTTGTTCGGCTTCTCGCTTGCTCTTTCCGGTGCCTTCACTCATCACTTGACCGCTCAACATTGCAACTGCGGTGAAATTCTTGTCGTGATCGGGGCCATCTTCGCTAACAATATATTCAGGAGCGCCTTTACCAAGTGATGCTGCTAATTCTTGAAGCGCTGTTTTTCCATCAAGTCCGGCACCACGTGCAACAGCTGAGTCCATGGTCGGAGTGATTAACGTACGAACGATCTGTGTGCACTTTTCAAAACCGAACTGCAAATAAATAGCGCCAATCAATGCTTCAAGCGCATCGGCAAGGAGTGAGTTTTTATCGCGCCCATTAGTTACCTCTTCACCTTTACCGAGAAGAATGTATTGGCCAAGATTTAATCCACGCGCAATATCTGCGAGCGCGCGCATATTGACAACACCAGAACGTAATGGCGACAGGCGGCTTTCATCAAAATCTGGATAGCGCTTATAGAGTTCTTCGGTAACAATTAAACCAAGAACTGAATCACCAAGAAATTCAAGGCGCTCATTAGTTTCTTTACTTGCAGATTCATAGGCATATGAACGATGGGTAAAGGCCAACTCAAGCAAAGCTGGATCGAGTGTTACTCCCAGCTGCTCACTGAGCATTGAACTCAGATCAGACCTCTAATACCTGGCGACGGTTGTAAGTACCGCACGTTGGGCATGCTGTGTGCTGCAACTT
>CANHFN010000042.1 GCA_947459935.1 Actinomycetota bacterium | reverse complement strand
CCAAAAATACGTCCCGGTAATAGAGCTCCGTCGGCAGGCGTGAACGCCTTAACATTGACAACCTCTTTAGTATTAACAAACTTCACTTCACGATCCTCGATTAATTGCGAAAGATCAATCGATGGAGAAAAGCCTGTGAAGATGAGTTTTGCGGATTCATTTCTGGCGCGCATGAGTGCGACAGTTCTAGAATTCCAGCCCGGCGAGCGAACTTCATAATGGTCAGGGGATGATTCTTTATGAATAATCAAAGTAGATAGATCGTTCATTGGAACGAACACAGCGCTGCGCGTCCCCACCACGACTCGGTTTTTTCCATGCATGGCCAAGAGAAAATTCCGATATCTCTCTTCTCGCGGCATTGCCGCCGTAATCTTCAGTGCGTAGATATTTCGCATATTGAGCGCTTGAATAATTAGATCGACGTCTTTTTCATCAGGTGCAATAATCAAGACCGATCCGAATATTGGATTCTCGGCGACCAATGAAGCTACTTGATCTTGTGAGGTCTTGAATGGAACCAGAGTTCTGAATTCGGCAGAAAATTTTGTCACACTTGATATGTCGTGAAACTCTGGTTCGAAACTTCTATCGACCGAAGCGATCCGTGGTGGAATAGCGAAACGAATGACATCCCAAGGATTGCATGCATAGTGGGCTGCTACCTCATCGATCAATGACAAACTTTGAAGGGTAGCGATCGGAATCGCTGAGAGCACTTTAGTAATGCTCTTCAGATCCCCTGCCCTCTCAGGAGCTGAAACACGTTCTACGACTATTCCTTCAGTTTCTCGCCCTGCGAAAGGCAGTTGTACCCGCACGCCAACTTGAATGGAAGAACTCAGTTTTTCGGGAACCTGATAGTCATAAAGCTGGTCTAGATGAAAAACACCTGTGTCTACCCGAACACGTGCATACGGCAAAACCGAAGCTCTAGGCCCAGAAGTTGCGGCGGCAACTTCAGCCTTTAATCGAAATAGCTTCGCTGCTGCCACCGACTACTTGATTGCGTCTTGGAGCGCACTTACTCGATCTGTTTTTTCCCAAGCAAACTCAGGAAGTTCACGACCGAAGTGACCGTAGGCACTTGTTAGCGAATAGATTGGACGAAGTAAATCAAGATCCCTAATGATTGCTGCTGGTCGTAGATCAAAGACCGAAAGAACGGCATCCTGAATTTTCGCTACAGGAACTTTTTCAGTTCCAAAAGTTTCTACGAACACACCAACAGGTTGTGCTTTTCCAATCGCATAAGCAACCTGAACCTCACATCTGGTTGCAAGTCCGGCCGCAACAACGTTCTTTGCTACCCAGCGCATCGCATAGGCAGCAGAGCGGTCAACCTTTGATGGGTCTTTTCCACTAAATGCTCCCCCGCCATGTCGGGCCATGCCGCCATATGTGTCAACAATAATTTTGCGACCAGTTAACCCAGCATCACCCATCGGTCCACCAATTACAAAGCGTCCAGTTGGGTTAATCAATGTCCGAAGATCTGACTTAGGAAGATCAATCGTCGACAAGATTGGGTCAATCACATACTCAATAATCTCTGGTGTTAACTTCTTAACTACATCAACTTCTTCTGCATGTTGACTAGAAATAACAACGGTATTCAATGCAATTGCGCGATCTCCGTCATACTCAATTGTTACCTGAGTTTTTCCGTCAGGACGAAGGTATGGCAGAGCTCCAGATTTACGAACTTTAGTCAATTGCTGTGCTAAAGCATGTGCCAACCAAATAGGTAGAGGCATCAACTCTTTCGTGTCATCACATGCGTAACCAAACATCAAACCTTGGTCGCCAGCGCCTTGCAGGTCCAATGGATCAACTGCCGAGGCAACTCTGTGTTCATAGGCATCATCTACACCCTGTGCAATATCTTGTGATTGCTGCCCAATAGAAATAGAAACACCACAGCTGTTTCCATCAAAGCCTTTATCAGATGAGTCATAGCCGATGTTCAAAACCGTGTCTCGCACAATACCCATTACATCTGCATAACCATTTGTTGTCACTTCACCAGCAACATGAACTTGACCTGTTGTTATGAGGGTTTCAACCGCAACGCGACTTTTTGTGTCTTGAGATAAAAGCGAATCTAGAACTGCATCCGATATTGCATCGGCAATCTTGTCTGGATGACCTTCAGTAACTGACTCTGAGGTGAAAAGGCGCTTTGACATTGTTCAACCTAACTGCCGGATGGCGTGATCAAGAAGTAAATTTCCGAGAGCGTCTTTGGAGACTTCCTTGACCGCTATGTCCGCATCATTGCGTAGGAGAATGGTACCCATAGTTTGCTCTTGACCAAATATCGCCCCGCCTGAAACGTCATTAACATAAATAAGATCAAGCCCCTTTGCTTCAAGCTTTCTGCGAGCCTCTTGCAGATGATCCTTAGTTTCGGCGGCAAAGCCAATAACTACCTGATTCTTCTTGATCGACATCAGCGATCCCAACAAGTCTGGGTTCTCCTCAAGTTCAATGCTACCTAGCAGCGCCTTTTTGATTTTATCTAGGGACAAACTCTTTGGCTTAGCATCTGCCACAGCGGCGCTCATGATTAACACATCACACTGGGGGAATTGCTCGAGCAACACTGCATGCATATCAGCGGCACTTTCAACCTTACTCACTTCAATTCCATCCAGGTGTGAGGTCTCAAAGTTTGCTGCAATGAGGTGAACCTGCGCGCCTCGATTACGTGCTGCTAATGCGATTGCAACACCTTGTTTTCCGGAAGACTTATTGCCAATAAATCGAACTGGATCTATCGCTTCTCTAGTTCCACCAGCCGTAACCAGAACGCGTCGACCGACTAGGTCCTGAATATTGCCGGTAACATCATCAAAACTCTTAATAATCCTTGGGACCTCTGGAAAACGACCGGGACCAATATCATTTCCAGTTAGTCTGCCCACTTCGGGTTCCATAACAATAAATCCACGGTCTCTTAAGGTTTGAACATTTGTAACTGTAGCTGGGTCTAGCCACATCGAAGGATGCATCGCCGGAACCAACATTTTGGGAACATCTGAAGCAAGTACCAAGTTAGTTAAAAGATCGTCAGCTCTGCCAGTAGCAAGTCGCGCGATGAGATCGGCAGTTGCTGGCGCGATGAGGAAAAAGTCCGCGGTATCGGCAATCTTTACATGTGGAACGGTATGAACGTTTTCCCACACCTGCGTATTTACAGGCCGACCTGATAACGCTTCCCATGTTGCTTTACCAACAAAGTTGAGAGAAGAGGGAGTAGGAACAACGGTTACTTTATAGCCACGATCCTGCAAACGACGCAATAACTCACAAGATTTGTATGCAGCGATACCGCCACCAACGCCGAGTACTACTTCACGGCCAACCAGTGACATGTGAGAAATTAAGCTGTTGGCTCGAGGTTTTCGATTGTAAGAAGGCCTTCATTGATTTCGCGAAGTGCGATTGATAGAGGCTTCTCGTGCACATGTGTCTCGACTAGAGGTCCGACGTATTCAAGAAGGCCCTCTCCTAGTTGGGAGTAATAAGCATTGATCTGACGGGCGCGCTTTGCCGCATACAGTACGAGGCTGTACTTAGAGCCACTCTTGTCTAGAAGTTCATCAATTGGTGGATTTGTAATGCCATCCATGGTTTCCCCGCTTCGTTGATCAATAACCCTGATTAATTCTGGGCTAACTCTATCAGTTTTCCGACCACGCTCTCGACCTGGTCATTTACGAGAATCACATCAAAAAATGAGGCCGTTGCTAGCTCCTCCTGCGCCAATCTCAACCTTTCGGCCCGTCTATCTGGCCCGTCAGTGCCGCGTCCCTCAAGCCTTGAGACTAACTCTTCCCATGAAGGCGGTTCGAGAAATATAAGAATTGATTGAGGTAGATGAGCTTTAACCTGCTTTGCTCCGGCGATTTCTATTTCTAACAGTACATTCTTTCCAAGTAACAATGCATGCTCAACTTTTTCTTGTGGGGTTCCATAACGATTGCCAGCAAATTCAGCCCACTCCAGAAACTCTTTTGCGTTGATCATTCTAGTGAACTCTTCATCGCTTACAAAAAAGTAGTCTTGCCCATCAACTTCATTGGCTCTTGGCTTCCTCGTTGTCGCACTTACACTAACCCAGAAGTCACCTGCTTCTCGCAGTTTCTTGGCAATCGTGCTTTTCCCAACTCCTCCGGGTCCTGAAAGAACCAAGAGTTTGCCGGGCTTTAACGCATGCTCTGACTTCATAAACTCCTCGCGCAACTGTTTGATTTGAACGCGCCCCAATCCTTGCATCCTACGGGTCGGAGAGATGTTAAGTCGCTCCATCAAAGTTTGTGCCCTTATTTTTCCTACTCCTGATAAAGATTCAAGTAGCTCTTTAACACGCATTTTCGCAATCGCATCTTCACTCTTTGCTAATTCCAAGATTGTGTCGAACGAGATATCACCCGTTTTCAACTGAATCTTCACTTCTGCTCTACGCTTTCTAGATGCTGACGCCTTGATCAACGCCTCTTGACGTTGCTCAAGTGTTAACTGTGGTGGCAATCCCATGGGACAAATCTAGCCTTTAATTCAGATAAGTTCTGAGGCTATTTGTGCCGCACGTTCATTCATCGCACGTGATCCTTGGCTCCAACTCTGCGTGATCGGGCGTCCGATTACCACAAAGTTTGCTCCTGCTTCAATTGCATCCTTCGGTGTCATTGTCCGCACTTGATCATCACTAGAGATGGCATCTGCCGGACGCACACCTGGTGTAATAATTATCGGCCCCATACCAACTTGGTCGCGTATTGCCTTAATTTCTAAAGGAGAACAAACAATCGCACCCGCTCCGGCTCTTACGGCGATACCAGAAAGAGCCACTGCTGAATCTAGCGCGTTAGCTTTGTAGCCTATTTCGGCAACATCATCTTCTGAGAGCGAGGTAAGGATTGTTACTCCCGTTACTTGAGTTAACGGAAGAGCATCGACCGCCGCTTTAATCATGGCAAAACCACCTGAAGCGTGCACAGTGAGAAAACGTGGCGCTAGGTGTGACAAAGCCTTCGCTGCACCACTTACCGTGTGTGGAATATCGTGCAATTTTAAATCAAGAAATATGTCCGAATTGGTTACGTCCTTGATCGCTTTCACGCCGTCACTTCCAAAAGTCAAGAAAAACTCCAAGCCAAGCTTGTAAACAGAAACATGATCCTCAGTAGCTTTTACCCATTCAACTGCAGTTGCAAGCTCAGGTGTGTCAACGGCTAGGACGATTGGTGCTTTAGGCATTAGTTTCCTCAGACTCTACGCGATGTGCATATCCGACGGCTTGCTTAAGAGTAGTGAAACCTCGGTCAATTAGAAGTTGCTTCAGTTCACTTTGAATTTTCATGATAGCTGTTGGATTTCCAAAACTTGCAGTGCCGATGGAGACTCCACTTGCTCCAGCTAAAATCATTTCCAGTGCGTCTTTGCCTGAGGAGACTCCACCCATTCCCAAAATTGGAACCTTTGGTAATGCAGCGTGTACCTGATACACCGCTCTAACAGCAATCGGTCTAATGGCAGGTCCAGATAGTCCACCAGTCTTGCCCCCTAAATGTGGACGCATTGTGTCAACGTTAATCACCATTCCTAGCACAGTGTTTATCAGTGCTAACCCATCTGCACCAGCTTCAACAACACCACGAGCGATAGAAACAAGATCAGTAACATCTGGAGAGAGTTTTGCAATTATTGGTAACTCTCCACCAACAATCCGGCGAACTCCATCAATAACGCGTCTAGATGCTTCAGGATCACAGGCGAAAACTAATCCTCGATTTTCCACATTCGGACAAGAAATATTGACCTCTATGGCACTGATGCCAGAAACCGAGCGGAGCTTTCTCGCAAGAGTTGAATACTCTTCTACGGTTTCTCCGGCAATCGAAACGATGATTCGTGCTTTCTGCTCTACCAAGTAAGGAATGTCCTTTGCTATGAAGGCATCGATTCCTGGACCCTGTAAACCTATTGAATTCAACATTCCGCTTGGGGTTTCAGCCATCCGTGGAGTTGGGCGTCCGTTACGAGCCTTGGACATTACAGATTTAGTGACTACCCCACCCATTTCGCGAAGTGGGAAAAATTGAGACAATTCACGACCTGAACTTGCACAACCGCTGGCAGTAAATGTTGGTGCAGGGAACCAGGTGTTGCCGATTGTGGTTGAGAAATCTAATGAACTCATAGTTGTTTCCCAACTTGGCTCCACTGAACTTTGGAACCATCCATCACTGGACCATCAATACATGAACGCAGCATCGAGACAGTTCCGTCTTCATTTTGAACGGGCAGGACACAGGTCATGCACACACCGATGCCACATGCCATTGCTTCTTCAACTGCACACTGATGAACCACAGAGAATTCATCAGTGATCTTAGTTATGGCAGACAACATGGGCATTGGCCCGCATGAGTAAACGACTGCAATGTTTAAGTCTTTGATAATTTCTGGAATCGGATCTGTGACTCTACCTGCCTGTCCCATTGAGCCATCTTCTGTATAGATGCGCATCGAGTTAACGGCCCTCTTGCCCTCCATCGGTGCATAGATTTTTGATGCTGTACTTGCACCAAGCAACATATCTACACGACAACCTCTTGCATTGAGTACCTCTGCCAAGCCGAAAAGCGGTGCTGAACCATATCCCCCACCAACCAAAAGCACTGGAACAGCTTCTGTGGGAATTCCGAAAGCAGTTCCGAGAGGAGCGACTATGTCTAAGACAACTCCTTCACCTTGTGCGCATAGCCACTTACTTCCTTGACCATGTGGTGCGACTATAAGTTCCATAGTGCCGCCGAAAGTAGAACTGATCGAAACGCGGGAGATGGCAAAAGCACGGCGTAAAACCATGCTCGATGAGGATCCACCAACATTAATCGCTACAAAATTTCCTGGCTTACACACACTAGCCAAATCACCAATATTTATGATGATTTGTTGATACTGACCGACCTTCTTGTTGCTAACAATCGGGGCCAATAACTGCTG
>CANHFN010000041.1 GCA_947459935.1 Actinomycetota bacterium | reverse complement strand
TAACTGCAACGCTTCGCGAAGTGAAAGTTCAAGAACTTTCTTTGCGCGCGGAGTAAAAGGAATGTGACCACTTGGAGCTTGCTGACCTTGACCGATGATTTCTTCAACTTGTGCGCGCACGCCCTCAAGTGAGATGCCCAATGACTCGAGCGCCTTAGCTGCGACGCCTTCGCCTTCGTGGATTAATCCCAAAAGGATGTGCTCGGTGCCGATGTAGTTGTGATTGAGCATGCGTGCTTCTTCTTGGGCCAGCACAACAACTCGGCGGGCTCGGTCGGTAAAGCGCTCAAACATGGGCGGTACTCCTTCGGATCGATCTTCGGTTAAGCCTAATACCTGCGGGGCTACGCTCGCGAGGTGGATTGGCTCTGCCCTGTACAACCCCAAATGTGGTGGGGTTATGCCCGAAAATGGACTAAATCTGGGCTGCTATAGCTTCTTGAGCATTCGGGTATTTCCCAGGGTATTGGGTTTTACCGATTCAAGATCCAGGAACTCAGCCACACCAGCATCATAAGAACGCAGTAGCTCTGCGTAGATCTCTGGATCAACTGGAGTTCCTTCAATTACTTCAAAACCGTGTCGTCCAAAGAAATCAGTCTCAAAGGTCAAACAGAAAATTCTGTCTACCCCAATATTTTTTGCACGATCAATAATTGTTTCAAGTATCTGGTGACCAACGCCCATACCTCGAAGTTTTTCTGAAACTGCAACGGTGCGCACTTCTGCAAGGTCTTCCCACAAAATGTGCAATGCACCGCAACCAACAACTTCATCACCTTCGACGGCAACCGTAAATTCTTGAACGCTCTCATACAAAGTTACAGTTTCTTTTGTAAGCAGGCGACCTTGTGGGGCATAGGAATCAATTAAATGACGAATGCCTTTGATGTCACTAGTACGAGCTGCGCGAATCTGCATTAGTTAATCCACTTCAGGCTTAACAAGTGGGAACAAAATTGTTTCACGAATACCAAGGCCGGTAAGTGCCATGAGTAAACGATCTACGCCCATTCCCATTCCACCTGTTGGTGGCATTGCAAACTCCATGGCGCGCAAGAAATCTTCATCTACTTGCATCGCTTCAAGATCACCTTTTGCGCCAAGAGTCGCTTGCTCCACTAAACGATCGCGCTGAACTACTGGGTCAATTAACTCAGAATATCCAGTTGCAAGTTCAAAACCATCTACGTAGAGATCCCATTTTTCGACAACCCCAGGTAATTCGCGGTGTGCACGAACAAGAGGTGAAGTGTCGACCGGAAAGCCCATAACAAAAGTTGGTTCAACTAATTCATGCCGAGCAACATGCTCAAAAATTTCTTCAGCAAGCTTGCCAGTAATCCACTTTGGGTCAATCTTCATGCCAAGCTTTTCTGCAATTTTCTTCAACTCAGCAAATGGCGTAAGAGCTGTAACGCTCTCGCCAACACCCTTAGAAATAGCGTCATATAAGGAGATCTGCTTCCATTGGCCGCCCAAGTCAGCCTGACGACCATCATGATGTGTAACAACATGTGAGCCAGAAACCGCCATGGCAGCGTTCTGAACAAGGGTGCGTGTCAGGTCGGCGATAGACATCCAATCGCCATATGCCATGTAGCTCTCAATCATTGCAAACTCAGGAGAGTGAGATGAGTCAGCACCTTCATTACGGAAGTTGCGGTTGATCTCAAACACACGTTCGATACCACCAACAACGCAACGCTTTAAGAAAAGTTCCGGGGCGATACGCAGGTATAGATCCATGTCGTAAGCATTTGAGAAAGATTTGAATGGACGTGCAGCTGCTCCACCATGCATAACTTGAAGCATTGGAGTTTCAACTTCAACAAATTTTGCTTTATCAAATGTATCACGGAGTGACTTCATGACTGCTGGACGCAAACGAGCATTACTACGTGCTTCAGGTCGAACAATTAAATCTACGTAGCGCATGCGCACGCGAGTTTCTTCAGACATTGGCTTGTGATCATTTGGCAATGGTCGCAATGACTTTGAAGCAAGTGTCCATGAATTCGCAAGAATCGAAAGTTCACCGCGCTTTGATGTAATGATTTCACCAGTAACTGAAACAATGTCACCTAAATCAATATCTGATTTCCATGCATCAAGAACTTCTTGGCCAACTTTATCTAAGGACAACATTGCCTGTAGTTCAGTTCCATCACCTTCGCGTAAAGTTGCAAAACACAATTTTCCCGTATCGCGCTTAAAGATAATTCGACCCGTTAGCGATTCAATATCTCCAGTTGCAACATCAATTTCAAGACCAACATACTTCTCTCGGATTTCTATAAGAGATTTAGTCCGAGGAACAGAGACTGGATATGGCTCAATATTGCGCTCAAGTAGTGAGGCACGCTTTTCACGTCGAATGCGGAGCTGTTCTGGCAGATCCTCTTCAATAGGTTGGTTGTCTGTGCTCATAGGCTGGGAAGTCTACCGAGTTAGGCATTTCGCTCGTGAATTAGGCGAAGGCCAATCAGGGTTAAATCAGGCTCATGGCGGTCGATAGTTTCTGAAACCCCAATAATCAATGGGGCTAATCCGCCCGTTGCTATAACTGTTGGCTTTTGAGAATAGGAATCCATTAGCTCTGCTGTTATTCGATCAACTAATCCATCAACCTGGCCAGCAAATCCGTAAATAGTTCCTGATTGCAACGCCTCGACAGTGTTCTTTCCAATAACATTCTTTGGTCTGATTAATTCAACTTTCCGAAGCTGGGCTGCGCGTGCGGCTAATGCATCAACTGAGATTTCAATTCCAGGTGCTAGTGCTCCTCCAAGGAACTCTCCCTTTGGTGAGACCACATCTAGGTTTGTTGAGGTTCCAAAGTCCACGACGATTGCGGGACCACCAAAGAGGGTGTGGGCAGCCAAAGTATTAACAATACGGTCTGCGCCAATTTCTTTTGGGTTATCAACTAACAACGGAACACCTGTTTTAATACCAGGCTCAACAATTGTTACTCGAACATCTGAGAAATAATCAGCAATCATAGTCCGAAGTTCCCGCAAGGTGGCAGGCACAGTTGAGCAAACAGCTAAACCTGAAACTTTGTAATCTTCAATCAAGGCCCGATATTGCAGCCACAACTCATCAGCAGTGCTGCGAGGATCTGTTTTAACTCTCCAGGAATGAACCATCTCTTTGTCATTAAAGATTCCAAGAACAGTATTTGTATTTCCAACATCAACCGTTAATAACATTGTTATCTCCCCACCATTGGCATGTTGTCTATTAATCGAACTCCCTCAACCCATCCAGCAATGATTGCCCGACGGTTCTCTGTTTTTTTATCTGCTAACGAAAAGTCTTTCTCATCAATGATTGCTGCGTAATCTTTATCAAATCCAGGTTCAGTAGAAAGAGTCGTATTTAGTATCTCATGCGCGATTTCTATAGTCGGTGCAAGCTTTGCCGCCGCCAATGCTCGGTGAATAACTAATGCAATATCTCGTCCTGATTCACTAAGTCGAGCATTCCGAGAAGACATTGCTAAACCATCAAATTCACGAACGGTCGGAACGGCAATGATTTCAACCTTACTATTCATTGCTTTAATAATTGTTAACTGCTGAAAATCCTTTTCACCAAATATCGCTTGGTCAGGCTTTGCAATTGCGAACAGGCGATCTATAACTGTTACAACGCCATCAAAGTGCCCAGGACGAGATGCTCCTTCATACAAGTTTCCTAATGCACCAGCGCCTAAGGTTTTAAATCCTTCTGGAAACAAATCTTCGTACTCAGGAAACCAGACTTCATTTGCGCCAGCAATTGTTGCAATTTCGATGTCGCGCTCTGGCGATCGTGGGTATTTTTCTAAATCTTCCTTGTTCTCAAACTGTAAGGGGTTAACAAAAATGCTAACAATTACATCTTTATCCAAGGCGCGAGCACGTTTGATCAACCCTTGGTGGCCTTTATGCAAGGCACCCATAGTTGGCACAAGTACAGTCATGTCAGAAGCTCCAGTCCTTTCGTGGGGTACCGGGCGAGATATTGCATAGTTTACCTCTATGCAGGCATTTGCTCCAAAAGTTCTTTTATTGGCCCATGCGTGAGCAGGATTGCATCAGCCTCGATTTCAAACCACGGCTGCAAAACAAAGCGTCGCTCGTGTGCACGTGGATGAGGCAACATCAATTCTTCTGCCTTACTCAATAATCCACCATATTGAATGAGGTCTAAATCAATTGTCCTAGGACCCCAATGTTCAACTCTTTCACGACCAAGGCTTTTTTCAATTCCGTGCAGTAAAGACAACAGATCCATGGCGGGTAATTCACTCTCAATTATGCACACCGCATTTATGTAATCAGGTTGCTCTGGCCCACCAACAGGTGTTGTTGTGTAATAACTAGACACCATTTGCAGGTCTGTTGCTTCGCGCAAAAGTGCAACCGCTAATTCAATGTTTTCTTGTGGGTTGCCAATATTGGCACCTAGTGCGATTACAGCTTTCATCTGGTTCTAGTTACTACAACTGCAATATCTTTTAATTGTGCAGCAACTGGTGCCTGCGGCTTATGCACTGTGACCACAACAGAAATAACCTTGAGGTGTTGGTTAAGAACTCGCTCAGCTATCCGAGCTGCTAATTTCTCAATCAAATTTACTGGGTTGCTTGTTATCTCTTCAACTACTAAGTCTGTAATCTCTGCATAATTCACAGTGTCGTCGATTGAATCAGAGATTGCAGCGGCCGTTAGGTCAACAGATAAAGATAGATCCACATAAAAGTCCTGGCCATTTTCTCGTTCATGCTCAAAGAGACCGTGATAGCCAAAGCCATGAATTCCAGTCAATACAATCTGATCTTTCATTTGGACAACACCTCCTTATGTGGCTTCACGCTATGAACTCTAACCGCCCACACACCTGTGGGTGCAAGTCGTTTTGTTAAATCTATTGTTGCTTGTTCACGTTCATCCGGTGAATCGCCACCTAGAAAACGTTTACGCGATGCGCCGATTAAAACCGGATAGCCCATTGCTACAAAGTCATCTACTGCATCAATGATCGCCCAGTTATGGGGAGCGTCTTTTGCAAAACCTAGGCCTGGATCAACAATGAGGTTGTTAGGGTTGATACCGGCATCTAAAGCAGCTGAAATACGCTCTTGTAACTCTGAAATGACATCATTCACCACATCTACATAAATAGCCTTTGAATTCATGTCTTTTGATTGTCCGCGCCAATGCATTGCAATATACGGAACCTGTGATCGTGCGGCAGCTTGCAGCATCAATGGATCAGCTAATCCCCCGCTTACATCATTAATGATTGAGGCACCTGCGTTGATTGCAGCTATCGCCGTGCTCGCTCGCATTGTGTCAATGCTGATTCTCACCCCATGTTTTGCCAGTTGTGTAATCACTGGAATTGTGCGCGCAAGCTCTTCTGCTTCACTGACGCGATCTGCACCAGGTCTAGTTGATTCACCACCGATATCGATTATGTCGACACCCTCTTCAATCATTTCTAATCCACGAGCCAGGGCTGCGTCAAACTCATTATGTTTTCCACCATCAGCAAAAGAATCAGGGGTAACATTCAAGATGCCCATGATTAACATGTAACTTAGGCCTTAGTGATAAGTGAAATTGCTTCTGCGCGCGTTGCAGGATTTGTTAAAGCACCTCGCACGGCTGATGTAGTAGTGCGAGCATGAGATTTCTTGACGCCACGCATCGACATACAGAGATGTTCACAATCAATAATCACAATCACGCCAAGTGGATCCAAAATACTAACCATTGCATCTGCAATCTGAGTAGTTAATCGCTCTTGCACCTGGGGACGCTTTGCATACATATCTACTAATCGCGCCAGCTTAGAAAGCCCAGTGATTTTTCCACGTGGGATATAGCCGATGTGGGCAACCCCGTGGAACGGAGTCAAATGATGTTCACAATGTGAAAAGACTTCAATATCTCGAACAATTACTAATTCTTCATGACCAATGTCAAAAGTTGTTGTTAAAACATCTTCCGGTGATTGCCACAATCCTTCAAAATTTTCCTTCATCGCACGCGCTACCCGCGCAGGTGTTTCCTTTAGTCCTTCGCGATCTGGGTCTTCCCCAAGGGCTAAAAGCAGTTCACGGACAGCTTTTTCCGCACGTTCCTGGTCATAGGGACCAGATGCACGCCCATCGCTAACCGTTACCTTATTTACCGTCACTGGCAGCCTTCTTACGTCGAGTTGGTTTCTTTGTTTCTGCTGGTGCTTCCACAACAACTCGTTCTGGAACATCTACAGGTGGTTGTTCGGAAGGAATGCGAGTTGCAGAACCAGTCCAAGCAGGACGCTTAGTAACCAACTTGACCTTCTTAAAGATCGCTGCGATTTCATCTTTATTCAAAGTTTCCTTTTCAAGAAGTTCGATAACCATCTCATCAAGAATCTTTCGGTTAGCCACCAAAATATCAAATGCTTCTTGATGTGCATTCTCAATTAATTGACGAATTTCACGATCAACAACACCTGCGATGTTTTCACTGTAATCACGTTGATGCCCATAATCACGGCCCATAAATGGTTCGGAGGTTCCGCCACCAAGTTTGATCGCACCAATAGCTTCTGTCATGCCGTATTGAGTGACCATCGCGCGTGCAAGCTCTGTTGCCTTTTCAATGTCATTAGATGCACCTGTTGATGGATCATGGAAGATTAACTCCTCAGCAGCACGTCCACCCAAAGAGTAGGCCAATTGATCTAGTAATTGGTTGCGAGTTGTTGAGTACTTATCTTCATCGGGCAAAACCATTGTGTAACCGAGTGCACGACCACGAGGCATGATCGTGACTTTGTGAACTGGATCTGTATGAGGCAATGCATGTGCAACTAGTGCATGGCCGGCTTCGTGATAGGCAGTTACACGTCGCTCATCATCACTCATTAAGCGAGACTTGCGTTGCGGTCCTGCCATAACTCGATCAATAGCTTCATCAAGCTCTAGGTTTCCGATTACCGCTTTGTTTTCGCGAGCAGATAAGAGCGCTGCTTCATTGAGAACATTCGATAGGTCGGCACCGGTAAAACCAGGCGTGCGGCGTGCGTAATCAACTAGTTTGACCTCATCACTAAG
>CANHFN010000040.1 GCA_947459935.1 Actinomycetota bacterium | reverse complement strand
CGATATGCAGAGTCGCTCTTGCTCGGCCCTTATCTGCACTTAACCATGTGAAATCTTCTTCCCCATCGTCATACTCATCTTCAATTTCTCCCACAATTTCTTCGATGATGTCTTCAATAGTGATAATTCCTGCAGTTCCGCCGTATTCATCCACAACAATTGCAAGGTGAATTTGGTTCTTCTGCATCTCCTTTAAGAGATCATCTGCCATCTTGATTTCAGGCACAAAGTTGGCAGGACGCATGAGCTGTTCAATCTTTTCAGTGTGCTCTGCCTCGTGGTGATCAAGTGCACGCTTTGCTAAGTCTTTAACGTAAACAATGCCGACAATATTGTCGATGCCATCACCAATTACTGGAATACGGGAATACCCGCTTCGAAGCGCAAGTGATAATCCTTGGCGCAAACTCTTGTCTTTTTCCACCCAGACCATATCGGTGCGAGGAACCATTAACTCTCTAACCAAGGTGTCCCCTAGTTCAAACACAGAGTGGATCATCTCGTGCTCATCAGATTCGACTAGGCCACGCTCATGTGCCTGATCTACTAGATCTCGAAGTTCCGCTTCGGAAGTGAAAGGTCCAGATCTAAATCCTTTGCCCGGTGTTAAGGCGTTGCCAACAGAGATGAGCAACTTGGTGACTGGGCCGAGCAAAAATGCCAACCCGTAAGCAACGATAATTCCGTAACGTGCATATTTGTGTGGTTGCTGCTTACCCAATGTGCGGGGACCAACACCAACAACAACGTAGGAAAGCACCACCATAATGGCAACAGTTAGCGCCATGGCTTGGGCGCTTGAATAATTGCGCAGCAAAATAACCGCCAATAAAACAGTAGCCGTGAACTCACAGAGCTTGCGTACTAGCAAAATCACATTCAGGTATCTAGCTGGTTGGGCTGTGTATTTGCGCAAAAGCACCGTCCCGCGCTTACCTTCAATCTCTTCAATGACAACACGTGAAATAGAAGTTAAGGCAGATTCAGATGCGGCTAAGAACCCAGCAAAGATGAGAAGAACGATGATGCTGATTATTGCTATGGGGCTCATAAACCTTTCTGCCAATCTCTTACTATTTTTTCTTGGAGGTCAAACATGATTTTCTCTTCAGCCTTATCTGCATGGTCGTAACCAATAATATGCAATAAGCCGTGCGTAGCTAAAATGAAAATCTCATGCTCAATTGAATGTCCTTGCTGAGAAGCCTGAGCTGCTGCCACTACAGGACTAATGACAATGTCGCCAAGTGTTACAGCCTCCCCTGGGCTCTCTGGCATGTCCATCGGGAAAGAAAGCACATCCGTTGTGCCTGGCTCATCCATCCATTTAACGTGAAGTTCAGTCATGTAATCATCATCAACAAATGAAACGTTAATTTCACATTCAGGGTTGAGCTCAAGTTCTAGCAAAGCAAATGTGAGTAGAGAGTTTATTTCAGTGGCCGGAACTAACTGCCCTGAAGTGTTTGTTACTTCAATTGTCATTGTTGGCGAATTTGTCGCAATTCTTGGCGTGCGACATCAAATTTGTCATAGGCCTTAACGATGTCACCAATTAAACGGTGGCGGACAACATCTTCTGCTGTTAACTCAAGGAAGGCGATGTCATCGATATCTTTCAAAATGTCTCTAACGATCTTTAGCCCTGAGTTTTGTCCGTTAGGCAGATCAATCTGCGTCACATCGCCTGTAACAACCATCTTTGAACCAAAGCCCAGACGAGTTAAAAACATTTTCATCTGCTCAGGCGTGGTGTTTTGTGCTTCATCTAAGATTACAAATGCATCATTTAAGGTGCGACCACGCATGTATGCCAATGGGGCTACTTCAATAATTCCAGATTGCATTAAACGTGGGATTGAATCAATATCGATCATGTCATGTAGCGCATCAAAGAGTGGGCGCAGATATGGATCAATCTTTTCGCTGAGTGTGCCAGGCAAGAAACCTAGACTTTCGCCAGCTTCAACAGCAGGGCGGGTTAGGACAATCTTGTTTACTTTTTTTGCTTGTAAAGCTGCTACAGCCATCGCCATCGCCAGATAAGTCTTACCGGTACCTGCGGGGCCAATACCAAATGTGATGGTGTGATCTTCTATTGCATCCACATAGCGCTTCTGATTTGCTGTCTTTGGTCTAATTGTCCGACCACGATTGCTGACAATGTTCAGTGACATGACCTCTGCTGGATGATCAACCGGTTCATGCTCAAGCATTTCGATGGCGCGATTGACGGCATCTACATTAAGAATGTTTCCGCTACGAATAACGACCATCATTTCGTTAAAGAGGTTTTCAAGTCGTGCGCAGTCAGCATGTGGGCCACGTAAAGTAATTTCGTTACCGCGCACTGTGATATTTACAGATGGGAATGCCGCTTCAATTACTCTTAAGTTGTCATCATGCGGACCCACAACAGCAACCATTGAAATGGCGTTAGGTACGGTGATCAGCGTGCGCTCCATATGAGGGTAAATCTATCTTTAACCGGGCGGCCATGTCATGGCGCGCCCACCCAGAAGATGTAGGTGAGCGTGAAAGACGCTTTGTCCGGCCGCTTCCCCGGTGTTAAAAACAGTTCTGTAGCCATTAAGGCCGCGCTCTTTGGCGATCTGATCAGCGGCCAAGAAAAGATCAGCCGTCATGGTCGCACTGTTTCGTGCGATACCTGCAGCATTTTCTGTGTGCAAGGTTGGGATAAGTAAGACATGTGTGGGTGCTTGGGGATTGAGATCATTAAAAGCCACAACATTTTCATTGCGCAGCACAATATCAGCCGGGATTTCTCCCTCAATTATCTTGCAGAAAATGCAATTGGAATCTAGCGCCACTTAATTACCATACCTTCAAAAGCGCTGACACAGCTGAAACAGCTGCGATACCCGCATGAGCCGAGCGCAAGATTGGTCGTCCCATAAGTGCAACCTTGGCACCAGCCTGAGTAAAGGCGGTGATCTCTTCCTCAGTTAATCCACCCTCTGGTCCGATGATAATCAACAAGTGTTCAACATTGTGAGATGAAATCTGATCAGATAACTTATCGGTGGCGCTTTCATGAAAAGCAATTGCCAGGTCGCTGAGCTTTATTGCCTCACAAATCTGAGCAGTTGTTGCCAACTCTGTAACTTCTGGAATCCTAAATCTACGTGATTGCTTACTTGCTTCGCGCGCTGTGATTGCAAATTTGTCTGAACCTTTACCAATACTTCGGGTTGAAACCCACGGAACAATACGATCAACACCCGCCTCTGTTAACAACTCAATGCACTCTTTTGCACGATCACCTTTAGGTAGTGCTTGAACAACTGTGATTGTTGTGGCCAAGGGCTCTTGAAAACCTGATTCCACAACTTGAACCTTCATTGACTTCTTGCTTACCTCTTGGGCGACAACCTGCGACCAAGATCCCTTGCCATCACTGAGCATAAACTCTGCACCGGCCTGCATACGTAATACCCGAATTGCGTGATTGGCATCCTCGCTTGCAAACTCGTAGGAACTACCAACTGTTGTGGGTAATTGATCTACGAAAAAGAGTGTGAACATTACTTGTGGAACACTCCCTTAAGTTTGCTAAATATCGATCCATCCTGGCCTTTAACATGTGCCTCATTTGCTTTTTCGCCACGTGCTTCAGCAAAAGAGCGCAAAATCTTCTCTTCATCCTTGCTTAATTTGGTTGGAGTAATTACCTCCACATGAACAATCAGATCGCCACGATCACCGCGACGCAATCGGGTCATTCCCTTGCCCTTAACAACAATGGGAGTTCCACTTTGGGTTCCAGGCTTGATGTTGACATCTACTGGGCCATCTAGTGATTCAACGGTAACTGTTGTGCCAAGTGCTGCGGCAATCATGGTTACTTCAAGTGCCATATGTAATGTGTCGCTCTCGCGCACTAAATATTCATGTCGCTCTTCAACAATTTCAACGTATAAATCCCCTGCTGGTCCGCCTCCCGCGCCAACCTCGCCACGACCAGACATCTGAATTCTGTTGCCAGTTTCAACTCCTGCAGGAATCTTTACATCAATAGTCTGACGACTACGAACACGTCCTTCGCCAGCACATTCGCGGCAAGAACTTTTAATAACACTTCCATATCCCTGGCAAGCATTGCATGGGCGCGAAGTCATAACTTGCCCGATCACAGAGCGCACAACTTGTTGTGTTTCTCCCCGTCCCTTACATGTCATACATGTTTCAGGATGATCACCATCTAAACAACCTGTACCTGTGCACTTAGGACACACAACAGCTGATTCAACTGTTATTTCACGCTCTGTTCCAAAGCAGGCTTCATTGAGATCAACTTGAATGCGTATTAGTGAATCTTGTCCTGCACGTGTGCGTGGACGTGGCCCACGTGATCCACCGCCTCCAAAAAACGCATCCATGATGTCGCTGAATCCGCCACCAAAGTTTGCGCCCCCAAATGGATTATTGCCACCCATGTCATAGGAATGACGCTTTTGCGGGTCACTTAAAACATCATAGGCTTCGGTGACTTCTTTAAACTTTTCCTGCGTATGCGGATCTGGGTTCACATCAGGATGTAGTTCACGAGCTAGTTTGCGATAAGCCTTTTTGATCTCATCTGAGCTAGCACCTTTTGTTACACCTAAAGTTTGATAATGATCTGCCACTTATGGACCCTCATTGATAAATCGTTCAACATATCGGGCAACCGCATCAACTGCAGCAATAGAGCCTGCGTAATCCATCCGAGTTGGTCCCAAAACTCCCACTGCGCCATGTTGGGCAGACTCAACACCGTAACCAACAGTTACTAAAGATGTTGATTGAAGATTTGTCTCATTCTGCTCACTGCCAATTCGAACGTGCACAGTTGAACGCGCCTCATCTAGTAAACGCAAAATAACAACTTGTTCTTCCAATGCTTCAAGAATTGGTGAGAGTGTTAGTCCTAAATCTTCTCCTGATCGAGCCAAGTTTGCAGTACCTGAGATAGCCATCTTTTCGCGGCTCTCTCCAATAATTGGGTATGTGACCACAGCAACCTGCTTAGTGATATCTGCTAACAACTTGGCGGAGCGTTTCAATAACTCTTCTAAATCATTAGAGCCCTGAAGAAATGTTTCAATGGCTCTGCGCTCGGCAGTTGATAGCTGCTTAACAGTTGCTAATTTATCTACAAAAACTCGATATCCAAGATCTGTGGGAATGCGTCCTGCACTTGTATGAGGCTGGGTAATCAAACCTTCATCTTCAAGAACTGCCATTTCATTTCGAATTGTGGCAGGTGAAATTCCGAGTCCATGGTGATCGGCTATTGACTTAGAACCGACAGGTTCTTGGGTCGCAACGTACTCATCGACAATTGCGCGGAGGATTTCAAGACGACGTGATGACATTTGTCCCAAGGGTACTAGATAGTTATTTCTCGCACGATTCGATCTGCGATCAAGCGCCCAGCAGGGGTCAAGAGAACGTGATCCTGGTTGATTTCAACAAAACCGTTATGGCGGTACTCGCCCAATACCTCTAACTGGTGGGGCTGAAGTAGTGCAATTTCTAAGCCCTCTCGCATCCGAATACCCAGCAGAATGGCCTCATCCTTGATTTGTTCAACGGTTAACTGCTCACTTTCCAGAACTGGTGATTGGCCTGCAAAAAGCTTTTGCTTATACGTTGTTGGGTGCTTGAGATTCCAGAAACGTTTTCCATCGACATGAGAATGCGCACCCGGTCCAAGGCCCCACCAGTTTTTGTTGCGCCAATACGCAATATTGTGAAGGCACTCATGTCCTGGCTTAGACCAGTTGGAAAGTTCATACCAAGTAAGTCCCGCTTCTTCACACATCTGATCCACCAGCAAATACATATCTGCCATCAAGTCATCATTGGGCATAGTTAGGTCGCCACGTTTAATCTGTGCAGCCAGCTTAGTTCCTGTCTCAACGATTAATGCATATGCACTGATGTGGTCGATATCTAGAGCCAATGCTGCGCTCACTGTTTCGCGCCAATCATCTAAAGATTCACCTGGCGTGCCATAAATCAAATCAACGCTAATTGACTTGAAGCCTGCAACACGAGCCATTGAGACTGCCTTTTCAACATTTGCTGGATTATGTGTGCGATCAAGTGCTGCCAGAACATGTGGTTTTGCAGATTGCATTCCAAAAGAAATTCGGTTGAAACCAACTTCAAGGTATCTGGCTAATTTCTCTGCAGTGACTGAATCTGGGTTCGCCTCCAGAGTGATCTCACAATCGGGTGCTAAACCATTGCGCGCTTTGATAGCGGCAATAACTCGGCCCAAATCATCTGCCGGAAGAAGCGACGGTGTTCCGCCGCCAAAGAAGATAGTTGGAACAGCATCGTTAGGCGCAGCCTCTAACTCATGCAAGACCGCATCGATGTAATCATTGCTAACAATTTCTAGCGTTGCACCATCTTGGAGTTCTGAAGGTGTGTACGTGTTGAAGTCGCAGTAGCCACAGCGCTTTATGCAATACGGAATATGCACATAAAATGAAAGCGTCATGCGTACATTCTATGTGTAATTCTGTTCAGGATAGACGCTGAAGTTTTTAGAAAACCATTGAGTATTTCAGAACTTCATGTTCAAGACAGGTGCGAACATTTCAGCCAAGTACTCCTTTGGGAATGTTGGGCAGCTAGCCCTCACATTCTCAATGATCTTCCAACTGGCATCTTCATCAAATAAATCTTCCTCAGAAGTAAAGGAAGCATAATTTTCCAAGGTAACTCTCTCCCCCATTGGTGGGGCTATCCAATAGTGATTTGAGTAGCTGAGTTTGCGCAATTCAAGAAATGCGTCATATGACTTATCTCCTGTTTGGAGTTTGCTCCATAAGAGATCCTCTTTCAGACTTTCAGACTCATAGCTATTCACATTTCCCTGAGAGTAATCAGTTGAAGGGTCATTGGCATAAACATTCCAGTCGGCAATTAAGGCACAATTACTGGCGCGAACACTTTCATTCTCAACTGCTGATGATCCGCAGCCAGACAAAAAGAGTGAACCTAAGAGCGCGAAGACGACAAATATTCTTGACCTAATGGAGATTCTCATAGCCATAAGTTAGCAGAAGCGCCTTGGGGCTTTACGGATGGACTCGAATTTAAGGAGCTACTGCCCTGCTTTACGCGCAGCCTTGATCTGTTCGATATCGGCATCTG
>CANHFN010000039.1 GCA_947459935.1 Actinomycetota bacterium | reverse complement strand
GTTTCATCTAATACTGATGCTGAAATTTCGAAATCACCACCTTCACTTGTTCCAGGACCTCGCTTCTTGGAAGTTGCCAACAAGGTTTTAACTGCTGAAGGTGTCTATTTCACTCAAGCGTTGATTAACACCTTCATCGTTGGTGTGGCAATCGCTGTTGCGCAAGTAATTTTCTCGGCAATCGCTGGTTTTGCCTTTGCAAAACTGCACTTTAGAGGACGTCAGTTCTCAATCCTCTTTGTTGTCGCAACAATGATGCTTCCAAGTCAGCTGGGCATCGTTCCGCTGTTCATTATGGCTAATAAATTGAACCTGGTTAATACTTTGTATGCCTTGATTGTGCCTGCCTTAGTTACTGCGTTTGGTGTGTTCTGGATGCGCCAGATCATTGATGCCCAGGTCCCCAATGAAATTCTGGAAGCTGCCAGCATCGACGGTGCATCTGTGCCACGCGTATTCTGGAGCATCGTGCTTCCAAGTATTCGCCAGAGCGCATTTGTGCTTGGCCTCTTTGCATTCTTAGCGTCATGGAATGACTACCTATGGCCAACTATTGTTTTGCAATCTCCTGAGCGATTCACCTTGCAGGTTGCCCTCACTCAGTTGAAGCCGCTCTATGGACTTGATTACTCACTACAAATGGGTGGTGCGTTCTTAGCAACGGCACCGCTTTTGATTCTCTTTATTTTCGTCGGTCGCCGCTTAGTAAGTGGTGTTATGGACGGAGCTGTTAAAGGCTAATGATTAAATCTCAATCCACCCTAGGCAAGAAAGGCATACACATGTCTAAATTCCGTACCCATATTGGTCTCATCCTTGCGATGTTCCTTGCGATCTCTCCAGTTGCGCTTTATAGCGCAAACGCGGCAACAGGTGGCCCAAGAGATGCTTACATCACCTTGCAGTCACCTTTTCTTGATGCGTCAAACACATCAGATGCAAGAGTCAATCAGCAAATGGCCGATGGTTGGGTTGCAAAGGGTTGGTTTGGATCTGGATTACTTTTCCAAGTTGCATTCGCACCAGTGGGGTCAACAATTAACTTGACCTACAACGTAAGAGACAAGAATGGAAAGCCGCTTGCCTTCACCCCAGTAAACCTTCGTATGAATAAGGGTTACAGCGAAGCTGCTTCAATTATTTCTGTTGATGGCGTGAAGACTAAGGGAATTGATCGACCACCATTTGATCAAGCAAATGTAATTCACCGCACCGATGCATTCGGAAACGTAACCTTTGCCGTCAAGAACCTAGATCTTGAGTCCTTAGGTGAGACTGAGCCAGAATCAATGACATCTAAGCCTATTTTTAGCGAGGATAAGCTAGATCGACTTCACTCACAGATGCTTCCTGAGGTAAACAGTGAGCAAGCTGATCACTCAGCAATTACTGAATTCCACTACTACATTCCAAAGAATCCAATTGTGGTTGCAGCAACAAAGCCAACAATCACGTTGATAACACCAAAATTAGATGCAACTAACTCTGTGACAAATGCTGCAAAGGGTCTAAAGCAAGCCTATGCACCAATTGGCGGAGAACTCATTGTTATCTACAAGGTAACTGGTGATGATGGAAAGACCGGAGTACCAAACAAGGTTGTTACCTTGAAGGTAAACGGTGGTAAGTCATCACTACAGGCAACAACAGATGCATTTGGTTACGCAGCATTTACTCTGAAAAATGCTGACACTAAGCCAAACTCAGCACCAGCTTCAGCAACATCTGCAATGCCAGCAGCAAGCACAGCATTTGCAACTCTTGTTCCTGAAATTGCAGATACAACTCCTGCATCTGCAGAAGGTGTTGAGTTCCACTACTACCGTGGCATTTCAACCTCTGTTGCAAAATCTGGTAAAGATTTCGTAGTTTCAGTTGCAGTTGCCGGCGCTGCTGGAAAGTCAGCAACAGTCTCTGTAACAGGAGCGAAGAAAACTACAGTCAAGATCTCATCTGCGATGCAGGTTGTGCCTGTGAAGGTATCTGCAGGCGCAAAGACTGTCTCTGTAGTAATCGATGGCAAGACATACACATCTAAAGTCGTAGCTAAGTAAAGGAAAACAAGAAATGCTAATGAAGTCAGTAAAGGTTTCATTAGCATTTCTTATTTCATTTTCACTTCTGGTCCTTGTTGCACCTTTTTCAGCACAAGCAGATGCTTCAAAGCAGCCACAGATTATTTACTCAGATAACACAGGTTTAAGTCTGGCGGTGGTCCCAACCTCAATTAATGGCTTTAAGTCTCCCAAGCTTCAATGGTTTGTGGGCGGAAAAGCAGTTGCTGGTGCTACTAAAGCCACCTTTAAGGCAACTGCAAAGCAGAAGAATCAAAGCATTCAATTAAAGGTCACAGCCTCAGATGGTTCTGCATCATCTGTTGCGGCCAAAATTGGGCAAGTAATTGTGAATGTGAAGCCAACGGCAACACTTGCTGATGCTTCGGGTAGTAAAGCAATTGCCACCGCAGGTGTGTTTTCACCAAAAACAGCCAAGATCACCTATCAATGGTTCAAGGGACCAGTTGAAATTGAGGGCGCAAAGTCTGCAACTTATTCATCTGCAGGCATAGATCAAGGTTTTAAGGTTTATGTCATTGCGACATATAGCGCTAAAGGATTTACTGAGAACAAAGTTGTTTCAAGTGAAGTAGCAATTCCAATCTTTAAGAGAACCTATGCACAGGTGTGGTCAGATGAGTTTAATTTACCTGAAGGCTCTGCTCCAGATAGTGCGATCTGGACATCTGAAGATGGAGATGGAAGCAAAGCTGTAGCTGGTGGTGGTTGGGGAAATAAAGAACGTCAGTACTACATCCCAACGTTAGCCAAGATCACTTCATCTGGGGCACTACAAATTGATGCAACTACAACCGGTGCCAATGCATATAACTGTTATTACAAAACTCCATGTGAATGGGTGAGCTCTAAATACATTACAAAAGATAAAATTGGTTTTAAGTACGGACGACTAGAAGCGCGAATCAAGGGGCCAGTAGGTTCTGGCACTTGGGGTGCGTTCTGGATGCTGGGTGCTGATATTGATACCCGCATTTGGCCATGGTGTGGAGAAATTGATGTGACTGAGTTAGTTGGTAAAGCACCTAACACCGCCTACGGATACTTACACGGTCTTCTTTCAGGTGGCTTTGGTGGACGTGGCACAACTGTTGATATGCCAAATGGATTTGCTAACGATTACCACACCTACGCAGTTGATTGGTTGCCAGAGAGCATTGATTGGTATGTCGATGGAGTTCTCTTTGGAAGCCAGCAAAAGAAGGATAAAGACTGGGTTTTTGACCATGAATTTTATCTAGTGATGAACTTAGCCATGGGCGGAAACCTTGGTGGGGCAATTGAACCGGGCCTGAAGCAAGCAAATATAAGTTTTGACTGGATCAGATTCTCAACTATCAATGGTGTTGGAGAAGTAATAAAGCATTAATGCAGGATGAGTTCGCCAACCCCATCTATTGAGTAGTACTTAATTGAATTAATCTGAAGCTCAGCACTGCTCAGTTCTGGATCAACATCTCCTGCAAACCAACCACCAATGGCTAGATTCATAATGAGATAGAACTCTTGATCAAATGGCCACGGCTTGCCTTGTGCTTCAACATCTGCTCGATTTATTGTGTTGTAGCAAAGATCATCAAAGAACCACTGGATTGAATCTGGGGTCCAATTAACCGAGTAGGTGTGAAACTGACTTGAAAGAGTAGTTGGAGACTGAATGATTTTTGTTAATCCATTTTCTCCAAAGTAGCCATCCCCGTGGATTGTGCCTTGAACTTGGAAAGGATGAGCGCCGGTATTTTCCAGAATATCTAACTCGCCACAATGAGGCCAAGCAACACCATCTAGAAGATTTGCACCGAGTAACCACAACGCCGGCCAAACGCCGATTCCACTTGGCATCTTGGCTTTAATCTCAAGGCGTCCGTATTTGAATCCAATTTTGCCAGCTGTGTGGATCTTGCCGCTCTTCCATTGGGCTGGGCCGTAGTAACAGCTCAAACCAGAATCAGGGGTGAGCCTTTGCGCGGTAATGATGAGGTTGTCATGAATACTCACAGAATCTTTTGTGTAGTACTCAAGTTCATTGTTGCCCCAACCAACTAATCCTGCCGAGGCACCATCGCCGATATCAAAATTCCAAATATCTTCCAGCACCTGACCGCCATGGTGGTCGGCGAACTCCTCTGACCACAAAAGCGATATTTCGGGCCGGTTGGCCATGTTCTTCTCCTAAAGGCTGGAATCTAATTAGGCTACAGTATTGCTTATGAAACCGCTTTCAGTAGACTACTACAGCGTTTCCTTAAGAAATATACAAGTGCCAAAACGTTGTAATTTGATCTGCACAGATGGGATATCCACGACATGAGTTCTCACTTTCCAGAAGATTTCACCTGGGGAACTGCGACTGCAAGTTATCAAATCGAGGGTGCATTTGATGTCGATGGTCGAGGCGCAAGTATCTGGGACACATTTTCAAAGACACCTGGCAAGGTAGTAAACGGTGACACAGGTGATCAAGCATGTGATCACTACAACCGTTTTGATGAAGACATTGCAATTATGAAAGATCTTGGCGTTAGCGCATACCGTTTCTCAATTGCATGGCCTCGCCTATTTCCAAATGGTGATGCGGTTAGAGAAGAACGTGGATTTGATTTCTACAATCGTTTAATCAACGCACTTGTTGCAGCTGGCATTGAACCAATGGTTACTTTGTATCACTGGGACTTGCCGCAAGCACTTGAAGATAAAGGTGGCTGGGCAAACCGTGAAGTTGTAAAAGCATTTGAAGATTATGCAACTGCTTGTGCCCAAGCTTTCGGTGATCGCATTTCAACGTGGATTACCATCAACGAACCATGGTGTGTGTCATGGCTTGGTTACTCAAATGGAGTACACGCCCCAGGTAAAAAAGATTTCAATTTAGCTGTTGCTGCAAGCCATCACACCGCGTTAGCTCATGCTGCTGCAACTCGCGCAATCAAGAAAGTTTGCCCAGATGCAACAGTGGGACTGACTGTCAACATGAACAACATTCATAATGAATCACCACACGATCAAGAAGTTGTTGATTTTGCAGGGTTGAACGATTCAAACCTAAATCGTTGGTGGATCGATGCCTTTACAACTGGAAAATACCCACAAAACCTTGTTGATTGCTACGGCGAAATGCTCAGCCGCGTTGTTCTGCCAGGAGATGAACAACTACTTATTGCAGCTCCTGATTTCTTAGGTATTAACTATTACTGCGATGGATTTGTGCGCTCACCGCGCCCAGAAGATAAGCCAGCAATCGAGGGTGGCTTTATGCCATTCCCGCAGCGCGTAGATGGCTCATCACCTGCACATCTGACAAATGACTTAACTGCAATGGGCTGGGTGGTTACACCAGAAGGCCTAGGTAACTTAGTGAAGCGAGTCCACAAGGATTGGCCTTCAGTTCCTTACATCGTGATTACCGAAAACGGATCTTCATATGATGATGTGAAGGTCAATGGTGAAGTAATTGATACCAAGCGCACTGCATATTTGGTGGCACATCTGCAATCACTGCAAAATGCAATTTCAGATGGTGCACCAGTTAAGGGATATTTTGCCTGGTCACTGCTGGATAACTTTGAATGGGCCGAGGGCTATGCCAAGCGTTTTGGAATAGTCCATGTTGATTATCAAACTTTTGAGCGCACCCCAAAGATGAGCTTTAAAAAGTATAAAGAGATTATTGCTGCCAATACTGCTATTTAGTTGCAGATGATTGACGCTTAATTAATTTAACATCCAAAACTTTATCTTCAACTTCTTGTCCATCTAAAATCGCTAAAAGACTATGGGCAACTTGTGCGCCTAACTCTCTAATCGGTTGTCTAATAGTTGTGATCGATGGCTGATTTCTACTAGCAACAGGTGAGTCATCAAAACCAACTACTTTTACCTTGCCTGGGACAGAGATGTTGTTTTGCAGCAACACATTGATGGCACCGAGAGCTGATAAATCATTGCCGGCAAAAACCCCATCAAACTTCACTTTTCGTTTGAGAAATTGGCGGATTAACTCTTCTGCCTTTGATTGGGTGTAGTCACCATGAATGATGAGTTGATCATTGATCTTCATGCCGGCGCTCGTTAGAGCTTTTTCATATCCATCTAAACGATCACGTCCAGACTGCAACTTGAGATCGCCGGTAATGGTCACAATGTTTTTACAACCAGAATCAATCAGGTGCTTAGTTGCAAGATACCCACCTTTGACGTTGTCCACATCAACATAGGGATACTTCTTTGATCCACCTAAATCACCACCAAAGACAACTGCCATCTTGGGATCTAACATCTTTTCAAAACTTCGCAAGGGTCTGTGCCAACTAAAAATAGCAATCCCATCCATCTGGCCTGCTTGTAATGTTGAAAAGAGTGAATCCTCTGCTCCGCTTTTAGGTCTAATGAGGAGCATGGGATGTAAGCCAGCTTCTGTAATGGCAGTTGAAAAACCTTGAACTACTTGGCCCCAAAAGGGATTGAGGAAAAACTCTTCACTGGACTCTTCCATGAGTAAAGCAATCAATCCACTGCGCCCACCAGCTAATCGTCTGGCGGTTGCGTTAGGCGTGAAGTTGTATTTTGCAACCGCTTTGCGAACTGCTTTTTCTTTTTCAGCAGAGACTTTGGCGGTTCCATTAAGGACGCGAGAGACCGTTGCAGGGCTCACATTTGCAGCTTTTGCAACCTGATCGATTGTGACCTCAGAGTGCCAATCTGCGCCTATTAACTTCTTCGCCATAATCTCAAACTGTAGTCAATCTGCGTGAATATCGAAAGGCTTTATATAGAAAAACCCCTGCTAAATGAGTATGTTTGAGGGGTGAGCAAGAAACCAAGCCTTCGAGATGTTGCTAAACAAGCACAGGTGTCGGTTGGGACAGTCTCAAATGTATTAAACAGACCCTTAAATGTTTCTGAAGAAACTCGCTTAAAGGTGCGGGAAGCAATTGATATGTTGGGATTTATTCCATATAGCAATTCTGTGGGGACAAGTAATAATTCAAAGATCGTTGGGTTGATTTTGCCGCTTGCGCAAAACCCTTTTTATGACGAACTTGCCTTAGGCATTGAAGATTCAATCGCAAAGGCTGGCTTGCGTGTGTTAATTGGATATTCACGTGAAGATGAAGCGATTGAACTACAGCTT
>CANHFN010000038.1 GCA_947459935.1 Actinomycetota bacterium | reverse complement strand
CATGCAACTTTGACTCCGAATCAGAAGCGCCGCAGGGCTGTGGCAACAATGCTGGCAAGCCGTGGGTTGGCAGAGGTGCAGACTTTCCCATTTACAAATCAAGCGACAATCGATTCCATGGGATTTGTTGGTGAACGTGCTTCGACATACAAGGTAGCCAATCCAATGTCTGAAGAGTTTCCATTGATGCGTGTTCATCTAGTTCCAGGGTTGATTGAGGTCGCTCAACGCAATATCAGCCGCGGTGCCAAAGATTTCGCAATCTTTGAAATGGGTTCAATTTTCCGAAGTTCGCAGAAGTTGGTGCCAGCTGTTTCGCCTGATCTTTCCAAACGCCCTGGGCAAAAGGTAATTGATGAAATTTTTGCAAGCGTGCCAGCACAGGGATATCACGTTGCAGGTTTGCTAGTAGGTAAAACTGAGAATGAAAATTGGCAAGGCAAAGCACGTGCTTACAATTGGCAGGATGCAATTGCTTATGCCCAAGATATTTTAGCCCTCTGCAATCTTGAATGGACTGTGGCGCGTTCTGATCTTGCTCCGTGGCATCCAGGACGCTGCGCAGAGTTAATTGTTGACGGTAAAGCTGTGGCACATGCTGGTGAACTGCATCCACGGATTGTTTCCGCATATGGTTTACCAGAACGCTCGGTCGCATTTGCGGTTGCACTCGGTGCGCTTCCAGATTCACAATTAGTTCGACCAACAACTGTAGGCACTATGCCGGCTGCAGTTCAGGATGTTGCCTTGGTTGTTGACGCAACGGTAAGTGCAGCAGATATTGAAGGTGCGTTGCGTGAAGGTGCCGGTCATTTGCTGGAATCAATTACCTTATTTGATCGCTACGACAAGATAGGAGATGGCAAGATTTCGCTGGCCTTCACCCTTGTTTTCCGAGCCCAAGATCGAACCCTTACTGGGGAAGAGGTAAGCGCCATGCGTGAGGCGGCCACAGCGGTAGCTGCTGCAAAATTCGGAGCTGTTGTTCGCACCGCATAATTATGCATAGGCTTGCATAATTATAGATACTGCCTTACCCTTTACCTATGAAAACAGCGGTCATTGGCGCAAGTGGGTATGCAGGCGGAGAGCTATTACGGTTGCTCGCCATTCATCCACATTTTGAAGTCACAGTGGTAAGTGCACATTCAAATGCGGGGGAGCAAGTCACAACTGTTCATCCCCAGCTCCAAAGTTATGCAGGCAGAAGCTTTGTCTCGACCGATTCCATAGATTTTTCCTCTTTAGATTTAGTTTTTCTCGCGCTTCCACATGGTGAATCAGCAGCGCTGATTGCAAAGATCCCATCTCATGTGAAGATTGTCGATCTTGGGGCAGATTTCAGATTAGAAGATGCAGCTCAGTGGGAGAAGTATTACGGCGGAAAGCACGCGGGGGCTTGGGTTTATGGCTTGCCGGAACTTTCTCCTGGACAGCGTGAAGCAATAAAGAAAGAAAGCAGAGTTGCAAACCCTGGTTGTTATGCAACATCAATTTCTGTTGGTATCGCACCTGCACTCCACCATATTGATGTGTCAGACATAGTTGTTGTTGCTGCATCTGGCACAACCGGTGCTGGTCGCAATGCAAAGATTGATCTCATTGGTAGTGAGGTAATGGGGTCTATGAGCTCCTATAAATTTGGCGGCGTTCATCAACACACACCTGAGATCGAACAAGCTCTATCGACAGTGCTGCAAAAGCCTGCCAAAATTTCTTTCACGCCGATACTTGCTCCTATGCCACGTGGAATTCTCTCAACCATTACAGCAAAACTAAACTCTCCGATCACCACACAGCAGGCGTATGAACTTTTCGTCACGCACTACGCCTCAGAATTCTTCGTAGATGTTTTGCCGCTTGGGCAAATGCCCAAGACCAGTGCTGTCACGGGCAGCAACAAGGTTCAGTTACAGGTTGCAGTTGACGAACACACTCAGCGGTTAGTGGTCTCTGTTGCCATTGATAATCTTGGCAAAGGCGCGGCAGGACAGGCAATTCAGAATGCGAATCTAATATGTGGACTCGCAGAGGTTAGCGGCCTAGCACTCGATGGTATTGGCGCATAAGGACTCAGTGTGATTGTCGTGAAATTTGGTGGCCATGCCATGAAGGATGAAAACGGCAACTTTGCAAAAGCTATCTCTGCTGCACAAAAGGCTGGGGAAAAGGTAGTGGTTGTCCATGGTGGCGGACCTCAAATAGATGCAGCCTTAAATGCCAAGGGGATAGTGAGTCAATGGATCGGGGGATTCAGAGTCACAACCCAAGAGATATTTGATGTGGTCGAAGATGTGCTGGTTAATCAAGTCGGCAATGAAGTTGCAACGAGGTTAGGTAGAGCGGGGATCAAGGCACAAGCGGTTTCAGCGCGCACATTGCCGACAGTTATTGCAAAGAGACGAACACGCTTAATCGATGGCACGCCGGCTGACCTTGGATTTGTTGGAGATGTCCATAGCGTGAATCCAGCAGCACTCATAGATCTGTTAAATCACGGGATCGTTCCGGTAGTAGCCCCGGTTTCTTCTGATGTGGATATGAAAACTGGGTTGAATGTGAATGCAGATTTTGCAGCAGCTGCTATTGCAGCAACTTTAGAGGCATCTTCCTTGATAGTCATGACAGATGTCGCGGGCATTTACCGCAATTGGCCAGATAAGGACTCGTTGATTGAAAGTATTTCTGCACGTGAACTGGAAAGTATTAAAGGTGGATTTGCGGAGGGCATGGCGCCGAAGGTGCAGGCATCTTTAGATGCGCTTTCATTTGGCGCCAAAGCAGTTCGTATTATTGATGGGACAGATCCTGACAGCTTTGCATCAGCGTTAGCTGGTACTGGCGGAACGTTGGTGGTTGCATGACAAACAAGAAGTATTTGAAGCGTTGGGACAGTTCGTTACAAAATAACTATGGCAAACCTTCCATCGCCTTGGTAAAAGGCAAAGGCATTGTCGTTACGGATGCAGATGGGAAGACGTATCTAGACTTTCTAGGGGGAATTGCAACTAGCATTTTGGGTCATGCACATCCTGCAATCGTGAAGGCTGTGACGACGCAGATTTCAACACTGAGCCACGTCAGTAATTTCTACGCACATCCCAACGCAATTGAATTAGCTGAGAAGTTAGTAGCAATGACGGGGGACAAGAATGCAAAAGTTTTTTTCTGTCAATCAGGTGCTGAAGCAAACGAGTCGGCGTTAAAACTCTCACGCCGAACTGGAAAAGTCCGTGTGGTTGCTGCCCAGGGTGCTTTTCATGGGCGCACGATGGGTGCTCTCTCACTTACCGGACAACCTTCTAAACGTGAACCATTCTTGCCGCTGATTAAGGGAGTTAAGCACGTTCCCTACGGTGACATCGATGCGATGCGAAAGGCGATAAGCAAGAAAACTGCAATGGTGATTATTGAACCGATCATGGGAGAAGCAGGAGTTGTCGTCCCGCCGGCAGATTATCTGCAAGAAGTTCGTAAACTCTGCGATAAGAATGGATCACTACTTGTTATTGATGCCGTCCAAACAGGCATGGGCCGAACTGGTGATTGGTTTGGCTATGAATATTCAGGAATTACTCCCGATGTAATTACCTTAGCTAAAGGCTTAGGTGGTGGACTGCCATTAGGCGCCATGATCGCACTGGGGAAAGCGGCAGATCTGTTTCAAGCAGGAGATCACGGTTCTACATTTGGTGGAAATCCCGTTACAACTGCAGCGGGGTTAGCGGCAATTAAGTTCATTGAGACACAGGATATTTTGCAGAAGGTTGAAAAAAAGGGATTGTATTTAATGCAAGAACTTGCATTGATCCCAGGAGTCAAGGAAGCGCGCGGAGCTGGTTTGCTCATTGGAATCGAATTGGAGTCATTGAAGGCGTCGGAAGTATCAGATGCGATGCGGGAGGCTGGAGTGCTTGTCAATGCAGCTAACGGAACAACAATTCGTATTGCACCAGCTCTGATTGTGACAGACGCCCAAATCAATAAATTTATTTCAACCTTCAGAAAGGTGATCACAGGTGCCAAGTAATGCTAAGTCTGTAGCTGCTCGCAGAGCAAAGGCAATCTCCCTCATACAATCTGAATTAGTTCATTCACAGTCAGATCTTGTTGTGCTGTTGAAAAAGGCGGGATATAAAGTTACTCAGGCAACTGCTAGCCGTGATCTTGAGGAAATAGGCGCGGTTCGCGCGCGCAACAAAAATGGGGAAAGTACCTATCAAATTCGAGACAGTGCAGAAGATGCGATTGCGCGGAGCACGCCTCTACCTTCTCAATTGATCTTGTCGGTTGATCACAGCGCAAATTTGGCTGTTATTCATACGCCCCCAGGTGCTGCGCAGTTTTTAGCCAGTTCACTAGACCATGCTGGTTTAACTGGTGTAATTGGCACTATCGCTGGCGACGACACGATTATCTTGGTGTCTAAGAAAGCGACAGGTGGAGCCCATTTAGCGAAAGAATTGCTTGCTTACGCACAAGCAGATGGAAAGAGGAAGTAATGGCTCTCTGGGGCGGACGGTTTACACAAGGACCTGAGGAATCAGTCTTTGCCCTGTCTAGAAGTGTGCACTTTGATTGGCGCTTAGCGCCCTACGACCTACGTTCATCCAAAGCCCACCTAGCAGTATTGAAAAAGAGCGCCCTCATTGCAGCAACGGATGCCGATGCTATAGCGGCGGCTCTGAATGAACTTTCGGCAGAAGTTGTGTTGGGAAGTTTTGTTGCGATTGATTCAGATGAGGATGTTCACAGCGCTTTAGAGCGCGGATTAACTGAAAAAATCGGCGTACTTGGAGGAGCGATTCGTGCAGGTCGTTCCCGAAACGACCAAGTCACTACAGATCTTCGTCTTTTTTCAATCGATCACATGCTCGAAGTAGCTCACCTGATTACTCTTCTTCAAACTGCTCTTTTGGAAAAAGCTTCTGAATATGTCAATGATCCTGCTCCTGGGTTCACTCACATTCAACACGCACAACCAGTTTCCTTTGGTCATGAATTGGCCAAGCATGCACATGCTTTTGCGCGAGATCTTGATCGTATTAATGATTGGCTCGCCCGTACTTCTGTTAGTTCATTGGGTGCTGGCGCACTAGCCGGTTCCTCTCTTGCATTAGAACCAGCATTTACTGCGCAGAATCTTGGTTTTGATTCATCTTTTGCAAATAGCATCGACGCGGTGAGTGATCGCGATTATGTTGCTGAAGCATTATTTATTTGCGCCATGATTGGAAGTCATCTTTCACGAATTGGCGAGGAATGGACATTATGGGCTTCCCAAGAGTTTGCGTGGGCAAAGGTTGCCGATGCTTACTCAACCGGGTCCTCGATCATGCCTCAGAAGAAAAACCCAGACATGGCTGAACTTGCTCGTGGAAAATCAGGCCGCCTAGTTGGAAACCTCATGAGTGTTTTAACAATGCTCAAGGGTTTGCCTTTTGCATACAATCGGGATTTGCAGGAAGACAAAGAGCCTCTATTCGACAGTATTGATACTTTGTTACTTGTCCTTCCTGCAGTTACAGGGATGATCGCAACAACTGATTTTGATCGAGACAAGATGGCGCTAGCGGCACCATCAGGATTTTCTCTCGCAACAGAAGTAGCTGATTATTTGGCAAAGAAGAAGGTTCCATTTGCTATTGCTCACGAAGCAGCGGGAAAGTGTGTTGCGATGTGTGAAACCTCAGATCGTCAATTACATCAATTAACAGATGCGGAATTTCTTCAGATTCATCCTCAATTAGATGGGGGAGTACGCGACGTTCTCACTGTCCACGGGGCAATCAACTCCCGAATGACAGCAGGTGGCACAGCTCCAGTGCTAGTTGCCGCCCAAATCAAGGAAGCTTTAATTGCCAATGCCAAGACAGAGAAAGAAATTGCCAGCAAACAAGCGGCATTTTCGGAGATGATGAGCGCATGAACTTAATCGAAGACCTTCGTTGGCGTGGATTATTAGCCCAATCAACTGATGAAAAGGCGTTGCTCGAAGCACTGAATAAACCGATCACTTTATATGTTGGCTTTGATCCCACTGCGCCATCTCTACATGCGGGCAACTTAGTAGTTCTTTTAGTTTTGCGACGTTTCCAATTAGCTGGACACAATCCGATTGCTTTAGTTGGTGGTGCAACTGGTCTAGTTGGCGATCCAAGTGGCAAAAATGAAGAACGCACCCTCAATAGCAGTGAAATTGTTGAAGCCTGGGTCAATCGTATCCGCCAGCAGGTATCTGCCTTCTTAGATTTTGATGCACCTAAGAATCCAGCGCAGGTTGTTAACAACCTCGATTGGACCTCACCACTAAGTGCGATTGAATTTCTTCGTGACATTGGTAAGCACTTTAGTGTTAACCAAATGTTGTCGAAGGATTCTGTCTCTGCACGGTTGGAAGGCGGAGGAATTTCCTATACCGAATTTTCATATCAAGTCTTGCAGTCATACGATTTCCTTGAACTGTATCGACGCAACAATTGCACACTGCAAGTAGGTGGATCAGATCAATGGGGAAATATTGTTGCAGGTCTCGATTTGATTCGTCGTGTTGAACAGGGAAGTGGACATGCACTAACAGTGCCTCTGCTCATGAAGGCTGATGGAACTAAGTTTGGCAAGACCGCCGGTGGGTCTGTGTGGCTAGATCCTGAAATGACTTCACCGTATGCGTTCTTCCAATTCTGGTTTAATAGTGATGACAAGGATGTCATCAATTTCCTCAAGGTATTTTCATTTAAATCACATGAAGAGATTACGGCACTGGAAAAATCACACAACGAAAACCCTGGATTGCGTGAAGCGCATCGTGCGCTTGCACGAGAATTAACTTCATTGGTGCATTCTGAAGAGACAACGCAGCGTGTAGAAGCTGCTGCGCGTGCATTGTTTGGTCAAGGCGAGTTATCAGAACTCGATGAAGCAACACTTGCCTCAGCACTTGCAGAACTTCCGCGAACAACAGTTTCATCAAAGGATGAAATTCCAACGTGGGTAGATCTCCTAGCAGCAACAGGTGTTGTTGACTCAAAGTCAGCCGCCCGACGCATCGTTAAAGAAGGTGGCGCATATCTCAATAATGAGAAGATTTCGGGTGAAGATTTCAGACCCTCAAAATCTGACTTTTTATGCGGAAAATATGCGGTTTTGAGAAAAGGCAAGCGAGATCTGGCCGCTGTCGAATTAGTCTAAACCTTCAAAAAGAGGCCTAAAACCTTAGCGGGCGTGGATAATTCCCATTTTCGTCTATTTCGGAGCTTTCTGTGGTTCTCGGACATGTCGATTTGACCCGTTCAGGGAGGCTATGTATAGTTACGCTCCTTGCTGGGAACGGACGATTTAGGCCGGACAGTAGGCACAGAAGCTCAAGTAATTGAGCCTCAGCCAGATCTAGTAACTCATTTAGGCCAGTTTG
>CANHFN010000037.1 GCA_947459935.1 Actinomycetota bacterium | reverse complement strand
CAGGTGTTGTGACAAAGCTAGTTCCGTTCGGAGCTTTCATTCGTGTTCACGAAGGAATTGAAGGCCTTGTTCACATTTCAGAGTTGGCAGAACGCCATGTTGAGATTCCAGAGCAGGTTGTTCAGGTTGATGATGAGCTATTTGTAAAGATCATCGATATCGATCTAGAACGCCGTCGTATTTCACTTTCACTAAAGCAAGCTAATGAAGGACATGAGATTGAGATTGAAGCATATGATCCAACTCAGTACGGAATTGCTGCGCGTGATGACTCAGAAGGAAACTTCATTTACCCTGAAGGTTTCGATGCTGATTCACAAGAGTGGAAGCCGGGATATGAAACACAACGCGAAGAGTGGGAAAAGCAATACGCCCAGGCTCAAGAGCGTTTCATGGCACACAAGAAGCAAAAGGCTGAAGCAAAGGTTGCAGACGCTGCAGCTACTCCTGCCGAAGGCGCGGAAGAAGTTGTTGCTGCCGAATAAGTAAGAAGACTCTACGAAAAAGGCCTCGCGTAACTGCGGGGCCTTTTTCATTCTCAGACTATTCTTTGAACATGCGAGTGATTGGATTAACTGGGGGCATAGGTTGTGGCAAGTCACTTGCGGCCCAGTATTTTGCTGAACTTGGTGCATTGGTAATTGATGCCGATCAGTTGGCGCGTGCTGCAATTGAACGAGGCTCAGATGGTTTTGATGAAGTTGTTACTCTTTTTGGTGATTCGATTCTCAAGGATGGAAATATCGATCGCAGGGCTTTAGGTGAATTGATTTTCAAAGACACAACTGCAAAAAAACAATTAGAAAACATCATTCATCCTTTTGTTCGTCGCGAGTTTGAAGAAGCCGTTGCATCCCTTAAGGGTGACCAAGTTCTTGTTTATGAGATTCCATTGCTGGTTGAAACAGGAGCACAAGAAAGATTTGATGTTGTGATTACTGTTGAATCAGAAATGGAAAACCGGGTTGCGCGCCTGCGAGCTAGGGGGATGCATATCTCTGAGATAGAGGGCCGAATCGCAGCACAAGCCACTCGCGAACAGCGTATTGAGGTGGCGGATTTCCTCATAGAAAATGATGGAAGCGAAGATGAGCTACTCCGACAGGTTGAAAACATTTGGGATAGCCTCCACGATAATTAATAAGTAGGCTTAGCAAATGCGCCCAATATCTGATCTGCAACGCAGAGTTGAGCCTTTTCAGGTAATTAGTGAATACGTGCCAGCAGGTGATCAACCAGCGGCAATTGCAGAAATCACGAAGAGAATTAATGCTGGAGAACGAGATGTTGTCTTACTCGGTGCGACTGGTACTGGTAAGTCCGCTACAACTGCCTGGCTCATAGAACAGTTGCAACGCCCAACTTTAGTACTTGCGCCTAACAAGACACTTGCTGCCCAACTCGCAAATGAGTTCCGGGAGTTGCTACCCAACAATGCCGTTGAATACTTTGTTTCTTACTACGACTATTACCAACCAGAAGCTTATGTCCCGCAGACAGATACATTTATTGAAAAGGATTCTAGTGTCAATGAAGAGGTAGAACGTTTGCGTCACTCCGCGACAAATTCACTTCTGACTCGCAGAGATGTGATTGTGGTTGCAACAGTTTCCTGTATCTATGGTTTGGGTACACCACAGGAGTACGTGGATCGCATGGTGCGACTACGTGTAGGCGAGGAGATTGAGCGCAACGCCTTACTTCGCCGGTTTGTGGATGTTCAATACAAACGAAATGACATGGCATTTGAGCGAGGAACATTTCGCGTGCGTGGAGACACGATCGAGATCATCCCGATGTATGAAGAGTTGGCGATTCGGATTGAAATGTTCGGGGATGAAATCGAGAAGCTCTCGACTCTTCACCCACTCACAGGAGAGATAATCCGAGATGAGGAAGAGATTTTCATCTTCCCAGCAACTCATTATGCCGCTGGTCCTGAAACCATGAAGCGGGCCATCGGTGATATCCAAGATGAATTGCACGTTCAATTAAACCTTTTTGAAAAGCAGGGGAAGTTGTTAGAGGCTCAGCGCCTTCGCATGCGCACGACATTTGATATTGAGATGATGGAGCAAATTGGTTTTTGTAGCGGCATCGAAAACTATTCACGTCATCTAGATGATCGTGCTGCAGGCTCTGCTCCTCATTGCTTGCTCGATTATTTCCCAGAAGATTTCTTAGTTGTGATTGATGAAAGCCATGTGACGGTTCCACAGTTAGGTGCGATGTTTGAGGGGGATGCCTCTCGTAAGCGCACATTAGTTGAGCACGGATTCCGACTGCCCAGCGCCTTGGATAATCGACCTTTGAAGTTTCCCGAGTTTGTTGAACGCACTGGTCAAACTCTTTATCTCTCTGCAACCCCGGGTAAATATGAGTTGGCTAAGGTCAACGGAGATGTTGTTGAGCAAGTTATTCGCCCGACAGGATTAGTTGATCCTCAGATAGTAATCAAACCGATCAAGGGTCAAATTGATGATTTGCTCAATGAAATCAATATTCGGGCTGCAAAGAATGAGCGCGTTCTTGTAACAACATTGACTAAGAAGATGTCTGAGGATTTAACGGACTATCTGCAAGAGCGCGGAGTCAATGTTCGTTATCTCCACTCTGAAGTGGACACATTGCGCCGAGTCGAGTTACTCCGCGAGCTTCGCACAGGAGATTACGATGTTTTAATTGGTATCAACTTGCTTCGAGAAGGTTTGGATTTGCCTGAGGTCTCACTAGTTGCAATTTTAGATGCTGACAAAGAGGGCTTCCTGCGTTCTTCAACATCGTTGATCCAGACAATCGGCCGTGCTGCCAGAAATGTTTCGGGTGAGGTTCATATGTATGCAGACCGGATTACCGATTCAATGGCTAAGGCAATTGATGAAACAAACCGACGTCGTGCAAAACAAGTTGCCTATAACCTTGAGCGAGGAGTGGACCCACAACCACTTCGCAAAAAGATTGCTGACATTACCGATCTGATCAACCGAGAGAGTGAAGATACTGAAGAGCTTTTGTCCCATGAAAAGGGTGGAGCCAAGAAAATTGCTTCCTCGGCCGGGATTTATGACAAATCTTCAGTTTCCCTGCCGCGCAAGGACCTGATCGCGTTGATAGGCTCGCTCACCGATCAGATGCGAAATGCGGCATCTGAACTTCAATTTGAGGTTGCTGCGCGTTTGCGTGATGAAATTAAGATCTTGAAGAAAGAGCTACGAATGATGGAAGAGGCCGGGGTTTGAGCATCGACAAGTTGGTTGTGCGCGGAGCGCGTGAGCACAACCTAAAAAATGTTTCCATTGAGCTTCCTCGCGATGCTTTAGTTGTATTTACCGGTCTTTCTGGGTCAGGTAAGTCTTCTCTTGCCTTTGACACAATCTTTGCCGAAGGCCAGCGTCGTTATGTCGAATCGTTGTCTGCTTATGCACGTCAGTTCCTGGGTCAAATGGATAAGCCAGATGTCGACTTCATCGAGGGACTTTCGCCGGCTGTTTCAATTGACCAGAAATCAACCAACCGAAATCCTCGTTCAACCGTTGGAACCATTACAGAGGTCTATGACTATTTACGTCTTTTGTTTGCTCGAGCAGGTCGGCCACATTGCCCTAACTGTGGCAAGGCTGTTACTCGTCAATCACCACAGCAAATTGTTGACCAGATTCTTGAGCTTCCGCCAACAACAAAGTTTCAAGTTTTAGCTCCAGTTATTCGTGCACGCAAAGGCGAGTTTGTTGAACTCTTCACCGATCTAGTGACACAGGGGTACTCACGTGCTCGAGTTGATGGGGAAGTAATTCAACTCTCTGAAGCACCAAAATTGAAGAAGCAAGAAAAGCACACCATCGAAGTTGTTATTGATCGCTTAACTGCCAAAGCAGAGAGCAAAACGCGCCTTACTGATTCAATTGAAACTGCTTTACGACTTGCCTCAGGAATTGTTGTATTGGACTTTGTCGATGCTAAGGGTGCAGATAAGGAACGCACATATAGCGAGCACCTTGCTTGCCATGATTGTGAACTTTCATTTGAAGAGTTAGAGCCTCGTTCCTTCTCATTTAACTCACCGTTTGGTGCCTGTGCTGAATGTTCCGGCATTGGTACAAAAAAAGAAGTAGATGAAGATCTGATCATTCCTGATGACTCAATCTCAATTAATGAAGGAGCTATTGCGCCCTGGTCCGGTGGTCAATCCTCAGATTACTTCCTGCGCTTGCTTGAAGCACTCGCTAAAGATCTTCCTTTCTCCCTAGATACTCCCTGGAAGAAGATCTCTGCAAAAGCACGTGAAGCAATCCTCAATGGATATGAGTATGAAATTAAGATGAAGTACAAGGGTCGCTATGGTGCGCGTAATTACACGACTGGATTTGAAGGCGTTATTCCCTTTATTCACCGTCGCCATGAGGAAACAGATAGCGACTACAGCCGTGATAAGTACGAGGCTTATATGCGCGAGATCTCCTGTGAGAAGTGCAATGGTGCGCGGCTTAAGCCCGAGGTACTTGCTGTAACTATCGGGGATAAGAACATTTCTCAGATTTGTGAGCTTTCAATTGCCGATTGCGCCACATTCTTAAAGCAGATCAAGCTCAATAAGCGTGAAGCTCAGATCGCAGAGCGGGTTATGAAAGAGGTCAACGCAAGACTTGGCTTCTTGCTAGATGTTGGACTTGATTATCTTTCACTTGCTCGTCCTGCTGGATCACTCTCCGGCGGTGAAGCACAACGCATTCGCCTTGCAACTCAGATTGGTAGTGGCTTAGTTGGTGTTCTTTATGTTCTAGATGAGCCGTCTATCGGGCTACATCAAAGAGATAACAAGCGCCTTATTGAAACTCTTACTCGTTTGCGCAATCTTGGTAACACCCTGATCGTTGTTGAGCACGATGAAGAAACCATTCGAACTGCAGACTGGATTGTTGATATTGGACCAGGCGCAGGAGAGCATGGTGGCAAGGTAGTGGTCTCTGGAAGTTATGAGGATTTGATCGCATCTAAAGAGTCAATCACTGGTGCTTACCTGTCAGGTCGTAAATCAATTGCAATCCCAAAGAATCGTCGTCCGATTGATTCAAAACGCAAACTTGTTGTTAAGGGTGCGAAAGAAAATAACCTGAAGGAAATCGATGTTGAAGTGCCGCTGGGAGTTTTCGTTTCAGTAACAGGTGTTAGCGGATCCGGTAAATCCACACTTGTCAATGACATCTTGTATACAGTGTTGGCAAATAAGCTAAACGGCGCCCGACTTGTACCTGGTCGTCACCGCACTGTCACCGGCATTGAACTATTGGACAAAGTAGTTCACGTTGATCAATCTCCGATTGGTCGCACGCCACGTTCTAACCCCGCCACCTACACAGGTGTCTTCGACAAAATTCGTGCACTCTTTGCTGAAACAAGTGAAGCAAAGATTCGTGGTTACCAACAAGGACGTTTCTCGTTTAACGTCAAGGGTGGACGCTGTGAGAACTGTTCAGGTGATGGAACTATCACCATCGAAATGAACTTTCTGCCAGATGTTTATGTGCCCTGCGAGGTTTGTCATGGTGCGCGTTACAACCGTGAAACCCTAGAAGTTCATTACAAGGGTAAGACCATTGCAGAAGTATTGAATATGCCGATCGAAGAAGCTGGCGGGTTCTTCGAATCCGTGCCAGCGATTGCTAGGTACTTGAAGACTCTCAATGATGTGGGCCTTGGGTATGTGCGCTTAGGGCAATCTGCTCCAACTTTGTCAGGTGGAGAAGCACAACGTGTGAAGCTAGCTACCGAACTTCAACGACGTTCAACTGGTCGCACCATCTATGTCTTGGATGAACCAACAACTGGATTGCACTTTGAAGATGTCAATAAGTTGTTAACCGTTCTTAATCGTCTGGTAGATACGGGCAATACAGTTGTTGTTATCGAACACAATCTTGACGTCATTAAATGTTCCGACTGGGTCATTGATATGGGGCCTGAAGGTGGTTTCCGTGGGGGATTAGTTGTGGCTGAAGGAACTCCCGAGGATGTTGCAAAGGTCAAAGAGAGTTACACAGGACAGTTCTTAGGTGAGATTCTAAAGACCAATAGAAAAGCGCCAGCAAAGAAGTAGAGCCATGGCAGATCCCCAAAGTTATCGGCCAAGTAACATTCCGGAACACCCTGGGGTTTACCGTTTTTATAATGCCAAGGACAAGATCATTTATGTTGGTAAGGCGAAAAATCTTAAGAATCGTCTAAGCAATTACTTTCAAGCAAATCTTGCAACTAAAACTTATCGCATGGTTCATGAAGCGGTCAGAGTGGATTGGACCATTGTAAGCACCGAGCTCGAAGCCTTGGCTTTGGAATTTAGTTGGATCAAGCAGCATCAACCCAAATACAACGTTCAGTTCAAAGATGACAAGTCCTATCCATACCTTGCTCTCTCGCTCAATGATGAATATCCGATGATCTTTATAACTCGTAAAGATAAAAGGCCTGGGCTTAAGTACTTTGGTCCCTATACAAATGCTTGGGCGCTTCGCAATACCTTTGAAGTTCTGCTTAAAGTTTTTCCGGTCAGATCCTGTTCATCTGCAAACTTCACTCGTGCGCGAAAGAGTAAGAGGCAGTGCTTGCTGGGGGATATTGGTAAATGTGCTGCTCCTTGTGTGGACTGGATTTCTAAAGAAGATCACCTGCAGTTAGCCCATCGCCTCAATGACTTTATGGAATCTGGCATGGAGAACATCCTGCCTAAACTTCATGAAGAGATGCAGAATGCTGCCAATAATGAGGAGTTTGAAAGAGCTGCCCGCCTGCGCGATCAGATCGATTCATTTGAGAAAGCGCAGAAATCCACAGAAGGTAACTTCTCTGATGATCTAGATGGCGACTTCATTTCACTCTATCAAGATGGTTTTCATGCTGCTGGTTCGATTTTCTCAATGCAGCGCGGTTCAGTTAAGGGATCTAGGTCGTGGATAGTAGATCAAGAGATGGTCCTAGAAGGGCAGGATGTTTTAACGGCGTTGCTGTATTCGATCTATGGATCTGGTGCGATGGCCGTGCCACGCAATATTTATGTGAACAGTGAGCCAGTTGATAAAGATCAGTTAGAAAAATGGCTAGAGAGTTTAGGAACTTCAAAGGTTGAGATTAAGTCACCGCAAAGAGGTGAGAAAGTAGAGCTGCTAGATACTGTGAAAAGAAACGCTCAATACTCACTAATTCAGTATTTAAGTAAGCGGGCCACCGATGCGGCAGTTAGCGGTAAGGCATTGACTGAAATTGAAGAGTCCTTGAATTTGGGGCGCACCCCATTGCGCATTGAATGTTTTGATATCTCAAATATCTCTGGCACATCTGTTGTTGCATCGATGGTTGTCTTTGAAGATGGAATGGCCAAGAAGAGCGAGTATCGCCGATTCATCATTAATACAGATGAAGGTTTTGACGACACCAGAGCGATGCATCAAGTGATAACTCGTCGGCTCAAGCGCTTGATTGATGATCGTAAAGAGAATGAAGCAGAGGT
>CANHFN010000036.1 GCA_947459935.1 Actinomycetota bacterium | reverse complement strand
GTTGGTAGCTCGAGCTCAGACATGAGATCGGATTACTACTAAACGTCCTAGCGTTGTTGCACTTAAGAGCCGCAATACCTGTGTTTCTTCAACTGCTACAGATAATCCAATATCACTTCCAAAATTATTACCCCCATCGTCAACACTTAAAAGAGTCACTCCCCCAAGAATGAGGATTGGATCCAATGAACTATCACCACTTTGCGTGTCTAGGACCCAGTAAATATCAATGAATTCACCAACAAATAGACCTGCAGCAAAGTCAACCGATCGAACACTGATTGGAACTGCACTTGTTGACATCGCATTTATTTCAGAAGTCACATCGCCGATTCCAAGAATTTCCCCAGGGTTGATAATCCGTGTAGCAACCATTCCAATGGGATCGGTTTCATAACTTAGATAGAACTGTGCACTTGCATCTAAATTCATATGTGCTAATGACACATCGGTGGAAGTGATTTGATGACCTGGTGATATAGGGAGATTAATAACCCAGTAGTCAGCACCTCTATTGGAGAAAGTAGCAATAAAAAAGGCCGATACGAAAGAGGCAACAATAAGAGTAATTGCTAATGGCAGACGTGTTGAGCTGGTTTTCCTTTTTAGGTTCATAGCCGTACCCAAGTCTGATTAGAGACAATAGCCTGCACTTTATCCACAGTGATACTTAAGTACGGCAAGGATTCATTCATACGCCTGAGTTGCTCGCACGAAAGTAAAGTAAGAGTCAGCTCATGACTACAGAAATCAAGTACGACCAGCCACCATCATTTACAAATGTTGACTTAATCCCCATTTCAAGTGATCCTGATGAAGATTGGCAACACCTAGTACTAGAGATGTTTCGCCCAGAAGTACCTGCTTCTCCTCCCAAAAAATCCAGACTCTACTTAGCCCCGTCAACATTTGGCGAAGAATACGACCCCGAGTTTGCACCAGAACCAACCTCAGCTGAAGATCTACCTGACATTACAGAGTTAATCTCACACTTCATGCACAATGTTCTTGAAATTTGGGCTGGACGCAGATCTGCTTCCCAAGTGCAGGCCATGTGTCATCACCTGATTTTTGCTGATATCCAAAGAACGGCTGGTCAACAGAAAATGCTTGGAAAGATTAGGAAGATAAAGCTCACACAACCGCTAGATGGAATCTGCGAGTCAGCAATAACCATTCGATATGGAGATAGATTGCGTGTTGTTGCAATCAGATTCGAGGGTTTAGATAAACGTTGGTTGTGTACAGCGCTAACTCTTCTTTGAGTTAAGACGCTCCACCATGGCAACGCTTGTATTTCTTGCCTGATCCACATGGGCAAGGTGCGTTACGAGAGACTTCTCCAGTAGTGCGAGCACCTGACTCATCTGGTGCTGTGTAATTCAATCCTGTTGTAGGAACCTTTTTGACCTCAAGTCCAGGAACAATTACTTTCTTGTCGGCACTCTCAACGATTATTTCAATTTTAAAGAGCAAGCCAGCGATCTCTTCTTTAATTGCATCCATCATGGCTGCAAAAAGATCAAAGCCTTCTTTTTGATATTCAACAAGTGGATCACGTTGTGCCATAGCACGTAACCCAATACCCTCTTGCAGATAATCCATTTCATACAAATGCTCACGCCATTTACGATCAAGCACAAATAGCAAAACATGGCGTTCGGCTTCGCGCATTGCTTGATCACCATAAATGGCTTCACGTTTTGCATATGCTGCTTCACAATCTTCAATGATACGCGCCTTCAGGAACTCTTCATCTAATCCCTGCAGTGAACCAACCTCAGCAACTAATTGATCGATCGTAAATGAGATTGGATAAATCGCTCCTACAGCAGCAAAAAGTGTTTCCAAATCCCAATCTTCGGCATAACCATTAGCTGTTGCTGCATCCACATAGGCTGACAAGGTGTCTGACATAAATCCAGCTAGTTGATCCTTAATGTCTGCACCTTCAAGCACATCACGTCGTTCGCCATAAATCACGGTGCGCTGGCGATTCATAACATCGTCGTACTTCAAGACATTTTTACGCATCTCAAAGTTCTGGGCTTCAACCTGTGTTTGAGCCGAGCGGATTGCATTTGAGACCATTTTAGATTCAATAGGTGCATCTTCTGGAAGACCAGCGGCAGTTAAGAAACGCTCAACCAATCCTGAGTTAAAGCGGCGCATTAGGTCATCTTGTAATGAAAGATAGAAACGAGATTCACCGGGATCGCCTTGACGACCTGAACGACCGCGTAACTGATTATCAATACGACGAGATTCGTGGCGCTCTGTTCCAAGAACATATAAGCCTCCGAGAGCAACTACCTCTTCATGGCCCTTTTCGACTGCTGCTTTTTGGCGTGCGATCTCTGCTGGCCATTCTTTTTCATACTCATCTGCATTATCGACAGGAGAAATTCCTCGACGTTGTAATTCAAAATCTGCCATGAACTCAGGATTTCCACCAAGCATGATGTCAGTGCCTCGACCAGCCATGTTGGTGGCAACCGTTACTGCTCCACGAACACCTGCGCGCGCGATGATTGCTGCTTCTCGTTCGTGATGCTTAGCATTGAGCACTTCATGTGGGACACCTGATTTGAGCAAGAAAGCAGATAGTTCTTCAGATTTTTCAACACTAACCGTACCGACCAACACGGGCTGTCCCTTGCGGTGACGTTCAACAATGTCCGCAGTTACAGCAACAAATTTTCCAACTTCAGTTTTGTAAACCAAATCAGGGGAATCGATGCGTTGCATTTCGCGATTTGTTGGAATCGGTACCACACCAAGCTTATAGATCTGCTGAAACTCTGCAGCTTCTGTAGCAGCCGTACCTGTCATACCGGACAATTTTGAATACAAGCGGAAATAGTTCTGCAATGTGATTGTGGCTAGCGTCTGATTTTCATCCTGAATTTCAATACGTTCTTTGGCTTCAAGCGCCTGATGCAAGCCTTCGCTATAGCGTCTACCGGAGAGCATGCGCCCAGTGTGCTCATCAACAATTAACAACTCACCATTCATAACGACATAGTCTTTATCGCGCTTAAACAGTTCCTTGGCACGGATTGCGTTGTTGAGATATCCAATCATTGGCGTGTTGGCAGCCTCATAAAGATTCTCGATCTTGAGCATTTCTTCGACTTTAGTCACACCATCTTCAATAATGCCGCAAGTCTTTTTCTTTTCATCTACTTCATAGTGGACATCTCGCTGCAAATTCTTAACAAGGTTAGCAAACTCTACGTACCACTTAGTTGGCTTATCTGCTGGTCCACTAATGATCAAAGGCGTACGAGCCTCATCAATCAAAATCGAGTCAACTTCGTCCACCACTGCAAAGAAGTGTTCGCGTTGAACACACTCTTCAAGGGATGTAGCCATGTTGTCGCGAAGGTAATCAAATCCAAATTCATTATTTGTGCCATAGGTGATGTCAGCATGATAAGCATTCCGACGTTCTGCTGGTGACATATTTGCAAGAATTACATCAACCTTTAGGCCAAGAAAACGGTGAACACGACCCATCCATTCGCTATCGCGTTCTGCCAAATAATCATTGGTTGTTACAACGTGGACGCCTCGACCTGCAAGGGCGTTGAGATATGAAGGAAGAGTAGATACCAACGTCTTACCTTCACCAGTTCGCATTTCTGCAATGTTTCCTTTGTGAAGTGCCGCACCACCCATTATTTGTACATCGTAATGACGCTGACCAAGTGTTCTTTTGGCTGCTTCGCGCACAACTGCAAATGCCTCAGGCAGCAAATCATCAAGAGTTTCACCTTTGGCAAGACGATCTTTGAAAACAATAGTTTGATTGCGCAAGTCAGAATCAGACATCTCTACAAAACGAGCTTCTTGAGCATTAACTAAGGCAACGACCTTGCTCAGCTCGCGAAGGATTCGCCCTTCGCCTGCACGCAAAATCTTGTCTACAAATGCTGGCATTGATTCTTACCTCTCATCGCGGCTCCCTATGGATGCCTTTTCACCCCCTTATCGTAGAGGTTGAGCCACACAGGCGGTAACCGCGCAAACTGAGCCAAAGGCATGAAAACCCTGCGAATTCAGGGCCCTGGCCGCCTCCTCAAGGGTTGCGCCAGTCGTGACGACATCATCTATAAGAATCGCATCACCCCGAAGTATTGCTCCGGATTTCAAAGAAAAAGCTCCGCGCATATTTGTGATGCGTTGCACTCTAGTCAGCCCACTTTGATCTGACACTCGTCGTGACACCTGAAGGCAGTCATTTAATCTGATTCCGGTGTTTTGTGAGATTGTCTTTGTTAAATCAACTATGAAACTGCGACCACGTCGTCTTTGCGACTGCTTGCTTGATGGAACTGGAATTAATGTGAAATAACCTTGGTCCAATCGAGCTTTATTCAAAACATGAATAACCGCTTCTACCAACAAATCATCAGCGCCTTGTAAGCCATTCTCTTTGGAAGCAAGAATGATTTTAGAAGCCATTGGCGTATATGCCAGTGCCGAATGAACATTAAGGGAAGTGATGTGGGTCTTGTAGTAATGCGGAATCCATTCACGGCGGCATTGTGTACAAATCTCTATCCCCAATGCGTTACATCCATAGCACCTAGTTGGGAAAACTAGTTGAGATAGTTCAGAGAAAATATGCATGAGGGAATAATCCTCAGATATCTATTCTCTGTATTTTCCTTCTTGAATTGTGTGGAAATTAAGCTTTGTAATCTTCCGGTTGTAGTGAAATCAATCGACCTTCAATTGACTCCCAAGTTTTTCTAGGCAAAGTAACTACAAAGTGCGCACCTCGCCCTGGGCGACCCCATGCCTCAAGTTCTCCATTATGTAAGCGAGCATCTTCTAGTGCAATTGACAGCCCTAGACCAGTTCCACCTCGTGTGCGAGCTCGAGATGGATCGGCTCGCCAGAAGCGATCGAAAACTCTCGTCAAAGAAGTTTCATCAAGGCCAATTCCGTAATCTCGTACACCAACTGCAACATCACGCTCACTTGCCACAATGGTCACATCGATCTGTGTCTCTTCAGCGTGATCAATTGCGTTGGCAAAAAGGTTACGCAAAATGCGCTCTACTCTTCGAATATCAGCCTTAATCATGATTGTCGGCTCAACAGTCTTCACATAGATCTGTGTTTTTCGTTCTTTCGCAACCAAGGCAAGGTCTTCCACACACCTATTAACCAATTGCACAAGATCAAAATCAACTGCTTCTAGGACTGCAACCTCGGCATCAAAACGCGATACTTCAAGTAAATCTTCAAGCAGTCTCTCAAAGCGATCTAACTGGGCCACAAGTAACTCAGTACTCCGAGCTACGATTGGATCAAAGTCTTCTCTAGAGTCAGAAATAACTTCCGAAGCCATACGCAAAGTGGTTAATGGTGTTCGCAGCTCATGTGAAACATCGGAGACAAAACGCTGTTGAACTCTTGAAAGATTCTCTAAACGTGCGATTTGCTGCTCCAGAGACTGGGCCATTTCATTGAATGCATGACCAAGCCTTGATATCTCATCTTGGGAAGTTACCTTCATTCTCTGTCTGAAATCTCCTGAAGTAAATTTAGTTGCGATTCGAGCTGCTTCACGCACAGGCCTTACTACTTGCCGTAGCACAACCCATGTAATCATCGTGATTAGAACTAGCAAAATAAAGCCTGCAATAAGTAGATAGGTTTGAATCAAATTCAAAGTTTTCTCTTCATTTGCAAGAGAAAAAACAATATACATTTCATATTGACCGGCATTTGGGATTTGAACTTTTTGCCCAATTGCTAGTCCTGGAACATTCACTCCTTGCAGATAGCGCATAGTCGTGTATTGCCAAACCGTGTCTTCAGACTTTCGAACTCGCTCGCTCAAAGACTCAGGAATAGTCAATGGATCTAAATAATTAGAAGCTACTTCATAATTAATTTCCATTGAGTTACTTGGGCTTCGAATGAAAACAACTTCACGTGTATTTTCATTTAGGGTAATTGTTGTTGCTGAACTGATGACATCATCAACGACTTTTTGAACAATTGCTTCATCCTCGCCTTGGGCAAGTAAGAAACGATAATCCGCTGTAAAAATAGTGGATCGTGCCTCAACTATTGCCGAATTCAGGTTCACTTCCCTAATTCCGCTAGATAGCTGTGAATTCAGTGCTGATCCGGTAATCCAAACAACACCAAGTGAAAGAATGACCGTGGAGAGAATTACCTTGAGCGCAAGGGAGTTACGCGCTGTCCAAAGAATCCGGTTCATTCTTAGGAACCGCCCATCACTCCTGCTTTATAGCCGACGCCTCTAACGGTGATAACAATTTCAGGATGTTCTGCATCATGTTCGATTTTTGAACGCAAACGCTGTACGTGAACATTGACTAATCGCGTATCGGTGGAATGGCGATAGCCCCAAACCTCACTCAGCAGAGCATCACGAGTAAATACACGACCAGGTTCTTTAGCCAAAGCAACAAGCAGATCAAACTCAAGGCGAGTTAATGCAATTTGCTTACCTGCACGAAGAATCTGGTGTGCTTGAACATCTATTGCCAAATCTCCGATGGTCAATAACCCTAGAACATCGGCATTTGTTCGGCGTAAACGTGTTCGGATTCTTGCAATTAATTCGGATGGGTGACGAAATGGTTTTACCATGTAGTCATCAGCGCCAGCTTCTAATCCTTTTACAACATCTTGGGTGTCACCTTTTGCGGAAAGCATGACGATCGGAACCATTGATTCTGCGCGAATCAATTTACATACTTCGATTCCATCAAGGCCCGGCAACATAACATCCAACAAAACTAGATCTGGTGGGTTGTTACGGAAAACATCCATAACCTCATCCCCACGACTTACTAGATCCACGTCGATGCCGGCACCGGTTAAAACAATGCCGAGCATCTCCGCGAGATCCTGGTCGTCATCGACGACCATAACTAAGGTCATTAGCTACCGTGCTCCCAAGAGTTCAGGTACATATCTTGTGCAGGAGTTAGAACGTCAATGCGACCGCCCATGCTGATCAACTTCAGTGAAGCAACTTCCTTGTCGATGTATGAAGGAACTTCATGAACACCAGGCTTTAGATTCTTTGCTTCCTTAACCAAGTATTCAGCAGTTAGCGCCTGATCAGAGAATGACATATCCATAACTGAAGCTGGGTGACCCTCGGCTGCTCCTAGGTTAACTAGGCGACCTTCTGCAAGAAGTAGTAGGCGGCGTCCATCTGCCAACACATATTCATCAGTTTGGTGACGCATTTTTGCATTCTTCTTCTTCGCATTCTGTTCTAGCCATGCAACATCAATTTCGATGTCGAAGTGGCCTGAGTTAGCCATGATTGCGCCGTCCTTCATTACTGCAAAGTGTTCATCGCGCAATACATCGCGGTTACCTGTCACAGTGATAAACACATCGCCAAGCTTTGCTGCATCAAGCATAGGCATCACACGGAAGCCCTGCATCATTGCATCTAATGCCTTTGTTGGATCAATCTCAGTAACAACAACATCTGCGCCCATACCCTTGGCACGTTCTGCAACACCTTTACCGCAGTAGCCAAAGCCAGCAACAACAACTACACGACCTGCAAGCAAGAAGTTTGTTGCGCGGAATACAGCATCAAGAGTTGATTGACCTGTTCCGTAACGGTTGTCGAACATATGCTTTGTATCTGTGTCATTGACAGCGATCATTGGGAACTGAAGTGCACCATCTTTTGCCATTTGGTTTAGACGGATTACG
>CANHFN010000035.1 GCA_947459935.1 Actinomycetota bacterium | reverse complement strand
GGTTTGCCCCAACCATCTTTACAGGTGTTAATCAGGCACACCGCATTGCTCGTGAAGAAATCTTTGGACCAGTTCTCTCAGTTCTAAATTTTAGAACTCCGCAAGAAGCTATAGAAAAGGCAAATAACACTCCATTTGGCCTATCAGCCGGTATCTGGAGCGAAAAGGGTTCTCGCACCTTGTGGGCATCTCAACAACTTCGTGCTGGAGTTATCTGGGCTAATACATTTAATAAGTTTGATCCGACATCACCCTTTGGTGGATACAAAGAATCGGGGTGGGGTCGCGAAGGTGGACGCCATGGACTGGCTGCATATTTGAAGGGAGTTGGACATGAGTAATCGCATCGATGTTAAGAAAACTTACAAACTATTCATCAATGGTGCCTTTCCACGTACGGAATCAGGTCGTACCTATGAGGTTAAGAATGCAAAAGGTGTTTTTGTTGCAAACCCATGTTTAGCTTCTAGAAAAGATCTGCGCGATGCAGTTGTTGCAGCACGTGCAGCACATGCAGGATGGAATAAAGCAACTGCATACAACCGAGGTCAGATCTTGTATCGCATTGCAGAGATGCTTGAAGGTCGTCGTGGGCAATTTGTCGAAGAGATTATTAGTGTCACTGGTGTTACCAAAGCAAAGGCTGACAAAGAGGTAACGGAATCTATTGATCGTCTTGTTTGGTATGCGGGTTGGACAGATAAAATTGCATCCCTTGCAGGTTCAACAAACCCTGTAGCTGGACCCTTCTATAACTTTACAATCCCAGAAAGCATGGGAGTGGTGGCCGCAATTGCACCTGAAGCACCATCACTGCTTGGATTAATCGATGCAATCGCACCGATCATCACTTCTGGAAACACAGTTGTCGTTCTTGCGAGTACTAAAGCGCCTTTGTCGGCTATGACATTTGCCGAAGTTCTAGCAACGAGTGATCTGCCAGCAGGTGTAGTTAACATCCTGACAGGTAAGAAGGATGAGATTGCTCCATGGATGGCATCGCATATGGACATCGATGCTCTAGATATCTCAGGTCTGCCCAATAAGAAACATGCTGAGATAAAAGTTGCAGGAGCTGAAAATCTAAAGCGCATTCATTCCTTTAAGTCAGCAGATCCTGGACGGATCATCGCCTTTATGGAAGCCAAAACTGTTTGGCACCCCATAGGCCTATGAATTAACGGTTTTTAGCCACAATTTCACTACTGCATCAACATCTAAATCCAAGGCAACGCGAACTTTTGCTGAATCTTCTAGATCTAGAGGCTCAAGTTGCTTTAGCCAAGCATCTCGTCGATCCACAATGGTTTGACCTCGCGCCGGGCCAGCTGATGTATCTACAACAACATCAAACATCTCTGTTGTGAATAACTCTGGATGAATTACAAAAGCTACCGCGCCATAATCTCCGAGTGAAATTGGGTCTGTTCGCACTTGTTCCATAAAACCTAGAGCCAAGGAACCTGCAAAGCGTGAAGAGGCTTTGTCCGAAGTACTCATTTCAGTTGCATCTTGACGTCCAATAGTTGGACGCATAAATACATCTAATCCATACATTGAAATTGGCACTCCACTTTGAAAAACAATTGCTGCTGCCTCTGGATCATGCCAAATGTTAAATTCTGCTGCTGCCGTTGCATTGCCCGCCGAAGCCGAGCCACCCATCAACACTATGCGGTGAATTTTTTTGGCTGTTTCAGGGAATGCACGTAAAAATAATGCAATGTTTGTTAATGGCGCGATTGGGACAATTGTCACTGGGTCCGTTGATGCCTCAATGAGATCGCGAAGCAATTCAACTGCAGAGCGTGGGTCAACTGTGCGATGAGATGGAGCTATCCCTAAATCGCACATCCCATCTTTACCGTGCACATATTCTGCGTATTGACTCTTTCCTAACAACGGACGAACCGCTCCTCTTGCCACAGGGATGTCGCCAGCTCCTGCTGCGTCCAAAACTTTAAATGTATTGGCGACAACTTGATCAACATTAGTGTTGCCATCTACGCAGGTAATCCCCAGTAGGTTGATATCAGGATGCATGGCTGCAAAAAGCACAGCAAAGGCGTCATCAACACCTGTATCGACATCCATAATGATTGAAGTTTTGGTCATAACGGCTAGCCTAGCGGTATGAAACCAGCAGTTATTGCAGTCGTGGGCAGCGCAATGATGGATTTAACAGCTTATGCCCAGCTATTGCCAGAGCCAGGCCAAACCCTAGCCGGTCAGCACTTCACCACTGGCTTTGGCGGCAAAGGAGCAAATCAATCGGTTATGGCCGCCCACTGTGGTGCAGAGGTTCACTTCATTGGAAAACTGGGAGAAGATGTTTTCGGAGCGTCCATCCTTGATAATTTTGTGAAGGTTGGCATAAACACAGAGTATGTAGAGCGCAGTGAAACACCGACTGGAGTTGCCCATATTTGGGTCGATGGCAATGGGGAGAACCGGATCATAATAATTCCTGGTGCAAACCATGAGATCGGAAGCGCCAAGGCAGTTGATGCTATCAATTCAATAAAAGATCTCTCAATTGTTGTTGCGCAATGTGAAATCAAACAAGAAGTTACCTTAAATGCTTTCAAGGCAGCAAAGGCTCGAGGATGCACCACAATTCTAAATCCAGCTCCCTACCAAGAAATCTCTGCCGAACTATTTGAACTCTGTGATTGGATTATTCCCAACGAGATTGAATTCCGCGAATTGTGCGGTGAACTTCCAGCAAGTGATGAGATTCTAAAAAGTTTTAGGCCTGGTAAAAACTCTGTTGTTACTTTGGGTAGTCAAGGAGCTGTATACATCTCAGCAGATCGTCAATTGTTGAGAGTTCCTGCACCAAAGGTGACTGCTGTTGATACAACAGGGGCTGGAGATGCATTCGTTGGGGCATTTGCCTTCTCGCTTGCAAGTGGAAGTGATCCAGCCAGTGCGATGACTTTAGGAATTAAGATTGCATCATTAAGCGTTACGGGAAAAGGTGCGCAATCTTCCTATCCAGATCAAGCAGAGATAGCAACGCTTTCATAACCACGCAAAACAAATGTAGGTCTACGAATCGGATCTCCCGCTAATTGCATATCTGGATAACTTTCCCACAACGCAGGCAATGAAACGCTCATTTCTAGGCGGGCCAATGGAGCACCTAAGCAAAAGTGAATGCCGGCGCCAAAACCAATGTGGGGGTTGGGGTCACGGGTTAAATCCATAGATTCTGGGCTTGAAAAGACTGTTTCATCCCTATTTGCAGATCCAATGAGAGCTGCGATCTTTTGTCCTTCTTTTATCGCCACTCCCCCAATCTCAGTATCTGCAGTTGCTGTTCGTTCAAAGAGATGAAGAGGAGCATCAAAGCGCATGAACTCTTCTAATGCCGTATTGGTTATGCCACGAGGATCAGTCCGGAGTAAAGCGATTTGATCTGGGCGCTGTAACGCCGCAACCATTCCATTGCCAAATGCATTCACGCTTGCCTCATGTCCAGCATTTAGGAGCAGGACGCATGTGGCAACTAGTTCATGCATGTTCAATTTTTCGCCATTTTCTTCAACGCTTGCAAGATCTGAGATCAAATCTGCACCGGGTGTCTTCTTGCGGCTATCGGCTAAATCACGAACATACTCAGCAAACTCTTTGGCGGCTATCTTTGCTTCGTTTTGATATTGCGCACTAGGGCTTACTTCATACATTTTAACTATTGCCTGTGACCAAGGACGAAGAAGGTGTTCTTCTGATTCTGGAAAACCCAAGAGGTCTGCAATGATTTTTACTGGCAATGGTTCTGCGTAATCTGCTATCAAATCAAAAGTCTGTCCTGATTTTACTTTTTCATCAATTGCATCGAGTAATTGTTGGGTGATGCGTTCTACCGCCGGACGCATTCCTTCAATCTTTTGGCGATTAAAGGCTTTTGCAACTAGTGAACGAAGTCGGGTGTGTTTAGGTGGTTCACTATCTAAAATCGAATCTGCGTGTAACCAATTAAAGATCTCCCATTCAAATTCTGGGCTCTTTTCCTGAAAAATTCTTCCGAGCGATTTATTGCGAAAGACATCATTAGCATCACTATGGCAGGCTGCTAGAAACATCTGCATACCTTCATGCCACACAGGTTGGCCCTCGGCACGCAACTCTTTTAGGGCTGGATATGGATCTGAGACAAAGCTTGGATCACTGAAATCAATCATGAACCAGATGAGACCTTTGCATACCCTGGCTTGATGACCTGTTCGATGATTTTTAAGCGCTCTGGATAAGGGATGAATGCGCTTTTCATAGCGTTAATTGTCACTCTTTGCAGTTCAGCAAAATCCCAATTAAATGCCTTTACAGCTTCTTCCATTTCAAAGGACATCGAAGTTTGGCTCATCAAACGATTATCGGTATTGAGTGTCACCCGAAAGCGCAGTTTGGCCAAAACTCCGATTGGGTGTTCGGCATAACTTGCTGCTGCACCTGTCTGTAGATTTGAGGTTGGACATAGTTCTAGCGGAATGCGTCGATCTCGCACATAAGATGCAAGTCGACCTAACTGTGGTTCAGCACCTGAAAAGTCAATGTCATCGATGATTCGAACACCGTGACCTAAGCGTTCGGCTCCGCAGAGTTGGATGGCTTCCCAGATTGACGGGATTCCATACGCTTCACCAGCATGGATAGTAAAATGGGCATCTTCTTTACGAAGATAATCAAAAGTATCTTTTTGATCAGACGGCGGGAAACCATCTTCAGGACCAGCGATATCAAATCCAACAACTCCTTTGTCTCGGTACTTAACAACTATCTCAGCAACTTCTTGTGAGTTCTTATTTTGGCGCATTCCACATAGCAATGAACGCACAACAATTGGATGACCTTCGGCTGCAGCCTCTTTCATTCCAATTGCATATCCTTCAATTGTGGCTTCAACGACATCTGCCATTGACAAGCCTTTTTCTGTAAACAACTCTGGCGCTCCGCGAACTTCGGCGTAAACAACACCATCGCGGGCAAGGTCTAAAGCACATTCTCGTGCGACACGAATAATGTCTTCTTTGCGTTGCATTACAGCAATTGTGTGAGAGAAGGTTTCAAGGTATCGAACCAAAGATCCTGAATCACATGATTCGCGGAACCATGTCGCAAGCTCTGTCGCATCATGGGTGGGTAGCGCGGTATAGCCAATCTCTTGTGCGATATCGATAATTGTTTGTGGTCGAAGCCCGCCATCAAGGTGATCGTGCAGCAGCACCTTAGGTACTAATGCGATCTGTTCCTTAGTAGGAATGCTGTTCATTGACATTGTTCTTACCCCTTAATCAACAATACGTTCAATAACTAGTGGCAGGCGGTCAATGCCACCAGCTGGCATTGCCCCTATGGTTACAGAGTTATCTAAGGAGTCCAAAGCCCTAGCAAAGGCGGCTGGAGTGTCCGTATGGAGCGTGTAGAGGGGCGATCCTGCTGTCACAACATCTCCTGGCTTGGCGTGGATTTCAATGCCGGCACCAGCCTGAACTGCCTCGCCCTGACGGGAGCGTCCAGCACCCAAACGCCAGGCCGCCATTCCCACCTTCATTGCATCCATGGACAATATTGTTCCGCTGCTTTGTGCAGTGACAACAGTATTTTCCTTTGCAACAGGCAACTTTGCATCTGGATCTCCACCTTGGGCAGAAATCATTTGACGCCACACATCCATCGCTTTTCCATTTTTCAATGCCGCTGCAGGATCAGCACCCTTAATTCCGGCAATCTCTAACATTTCCTGCGCCAACAAAACAGTGAGTTCCACGATGTCAGATGGTCCACCACCGGCTAGAACTTCAACAGATTCACGAACTTCTAATGCATTTCCTGCAGTTAGCCCCAAAGGAATATCCATAGCTGTGACCAGCGCTAAAGTTTTAACGCCAGCACGCTTTCCGAGTCCAACCATCACGTGAGCAAGTTCTTTTGCCTTTTCAGGATCACTCATAAATGCACCAGCACCAGTTTTAACATCTAACACCAGTGCACTTGTGCCTTCCGCGATTTTTTTACTCATAATCGAAGATGCGATGAGAGGAATTGCTTCAACTGTCGCAGTCACATCTCGCAGTGCATACAATTTTTTATCTGCAGGTGCTAAGCCAGCGCCTGCTGCACAAATTACCGCGCCGCAATCTTGCAAGACTTTGAGCATTTCTTCATTAGATAAAGATGCGCGCCATCCTGGAATAGATTCCAATTTATCTAGAGTTCCGCCAGTGTGTCCAAGACCTCGACCAGATAATTGTGGAACTGCTGCGCCACATGCAGCAACAAGTGGAGCTAGTGGCAAAGTAATCTTGTCGCCGACACCACCCGTGGAGTGCTTATCTACTGTTGGTCGTGACAGGGCGGACCAATTCATTCGTTCGCCGCTATTAATCATGGCATCTGTCCATCGTGAAATCTCGCGATTTTCCATACCGTTGAGCAGAATGGCCATTAACAGTGCTGACATTTGCTCATCTGCAACTGCACCGCGTGTGTAGGCATCAATAATCCAGTCAATTTGTGGATCAGTTAGCGCATGATGATCTCGCTTTGCCGCAATGATTTCAGCGGCTGAAAAGGCTTCAATCACTTAGCGCTCGTTGCGATCGAGGTCATCTGGTCCAAAAGCCCAAGGCAACATCGCAGACATTTTTTGTGGTCCATCATCAGTCATGAGAAGTGCTTCAGGACCACCATGTTCAAACAACAGCTGACGGCAACGACCACATGGTGCTAGATAATTTCCTTGACCATCAACGCAGACAACTGCAATCAATCGTCCGCCACCGCTAGAAATTAAATTAGAAACTAACCCGCATTCAGCACAGAGCCCAACACCATAACTAGCGTTTTCAACGTTACAGCCGGTTGCAATGCGCCCATCATTAACAAGGGCTGCAACACCTACTGGAAACTTTGAATAAGGCGCATAGGCATTCTTCATAGCACCAATTGCTTCTTGATGAATCTGATCCCAATTGATTTGAGTCATCGCAAACCGCCTCGACGGTATGGGATTCCATCGGCAGCCGGCATTCGCAATCGTTGTGAAGCAAGTGCCATAACTAAAATCGTTGCAATATATGGAGTCATCGTCACGAGTTGTCCAGGTAGCTCATCAACTGCAAAGTAGAACCACAGTGTAAAGGCTGCAAAACCAAGAGCTAACACTGCACTAGTTTTCTTTCCAGATCTTAATTTTCTAAATGCAACAAATAACAAAATAACGAAAATCAATAACAACAAGGCATGGATCGCAGCTGAATCACGAAGCTGCAATGCATCGGCAAAACCAAAGAGGCTCGCACCTGCCAGCAATCCTCCTGGTCGATAATTTCCAAACAGGAGTGCTGCCAAACCGATATATCCGCGACCTGCGACTTGATTCTCTTGATAATTACTTGCAGCGACGATAGCTAAGAAGCCACCGCCTAATCCAGCAAATCCTCCTGAAATCAGCACGCCTGCATACTTCATGGCATAGACATTGACGCCTAAGGATTCTGCTGCAACTGGTGCTTCACCTGCGCTTCGTAGACGTAATCCAAATGCAGTACGCCATAGGATGAAGTAAGCCAAGGGCACAAATGAAATGGCAACCACAGTTACATATGAAACATCGCCAGTTAAGCCACGAAGAATCGAAGCAAGATCAGAGACAAAGAACCAGTTGCGATTTGCCACGGTGCTTAACAGGTCAGGACTCTTCCATCCAAAGTATTGGCCCCCAGATAAAACTGGTAGACCATTTACAGGGATTGATTCAATGCCCGGAGACTGCGATGGACCCGGCCATGATCCGCCTTTGTATAAAAGTGTAGAAAGATATCGAACAAGTCCAGCTGCAATAATGTTAATCGCAACTCCTGAAACCACATGGTCAACACCAAAAGT
>CANHFN010000034.1 GCA_947459935.1 Actinomycetota bacterium | reverse complement strand
TGTTGCATAAGCAGGCTTTTGATTCCAGAACCCGATCAACAAATATGAGGCAAGACCCACACCTTCCCAGCCAACATAAAGACTGAGATAGCTATCGCCCAAAACCAATAGCAACATGGCTGCGATAAAAAGATTTAAATAAGCAAAGAATCTGCGACGATCATGATCATGTGACATATAAGAAATTGAATAGACATGAATGAGCGTTCCGACGCCAGTGATCAGTAAAACGAAACAGATTGAAAGCTGATCTAACAAAAGTCCCGCATCCACATTGAATGTTCCAACATTGATCCAGTCAAAAAGTTTCTGTGAAACAGGACGTGCCTCTTCCGAACGTCCGAGCATCTGAGTCAGTTGGTATAGACCAACACCAAATGATGAGGCAGAAAGTGCGGTTGCTAGAAGATGGCCCCACTTGTCGGTACGGCGCCCACCTAAGAGTAGAAGTGCTGCTCCTGCCAAGGGCAGAGCAATCAAATAAACGAGACTAGTTGAAGTTGTCATAACTATCGCTTCAACAAACTAGCATCATCAACAGATGCTGAACGACGTGAGCGGTAAATTGTCACGATGATTGCTAAACCAACAACAACTTCGCAGGCAGCCACAACCATTGTAAAGAAGGCCATAACCTGACCATCTAGATCACCATTGATGCGAGAAAATGTGACAAATGAAAGGTTCGCAGCATTTAGCATTAACTCAATACACATAAAAACAACTATCGCGTTGCGGCGAACCACAACGCCAACTGCACCTATTGTGAAAAGAAGTGCTGAGATATAAAGGTAATTGGAGGCGTCCATTACTTTTCCTCCTCAACCTTTGTATTGACTTCACTGAGATCAAATTTCTTGTAGTCCAACATGTCTCCACGCGCAGAAAGAGTTGCATTTACAGAATCTGCTGCAGGAGTTCCATCTGGAAGTAGGGCTGGAACATCAACCGCGTTATGCCGCGCGTAAACACCTGGGCCAGGCAAGCCTGCGGCCGTTCCTAGGGAGTCCCCGCGGAAGCGATTGATAGAGAGTTGTCGTTGAGTTGGGCGAGTTGATGTGCGCTGTTGATGTGCCAAAACCATTGCACCAAGGGCTGCAGTAATTAAAAGTGAAGAAACAACTTCAAAAGGCCAAACATAGGTACTAAACAAAAGCTGGGCTAAACCTTGAACATTTCCATCAGCATTGGCTTGAGTTAAACCAACTGCGCCTCTACCAAGAGTTGCATGACCAAGAAGTGAAACCATCAAACCGCCGAACCCAACTGCTGCTGTTATTGCTATTGGGCGAAGTCCACGAATAGTTTCAGTTAATGAATCTGAGGAATCAACACCAACCAACATCAAAATAAACAAAAAGAGCATCATTACGGCACCCGTGTAAACAACAATCTGAACGATTCCCAAGAAAGCTGCATCTTGTGCGATATAGAAAATAGCCAGAATAATCATTACGAACGCCATCAAGATTGCTGAATGAACCGCCTTTTTCACAAGCAACATTCCAAGTGCAGCGACAACTGCAAGAGGACCAAGAATCCAGAACATAACAGCTTCTGGTTTAGCGGTCTGTCCGACCTCGAGGGCTAATTGCAACACCTACTTGCCCTCCTGAGATGGGTGAGATTGTTTTACATCACCGTTGTAATAGTTTGTGTCATTCATGTCTGGATACATTGGATGAGGTGGCATCAACATTCCTTGACGAAGTGGTGCCAATAAATCTTGCTTTTCAAAAATCAACTTCGCGCGAGTGTCATCGGCAAGTTCGTATTCATTTGTCATGGTTAAAGCACGAGTTGGGCAAGCTTCGATACATAGCCCACAGAAGACGCAGCGAAGGTAATTGATCTGATAGACCTTGCCATATCGCTCACCTGGTGACATACGATTTTCTTCAGTATTGGTTTCACCCTCAACATAAATCGCATCGGCAGGACATGCCCAAGCACACAGTTCGCAACCAATGCACTTCTCTAAACCATCCGGGTGGCGATTGAGTTGATGACGCCCATGGAATCTCTCGGCAGTTGGAGCTTTTACTTCGGGGTATTCGACAGTTAAAGGCTTCTTAAACATGGTCGAAAAGGTGACCCAGAACCCCTTCAAACTTCCAAAGAAGCCAACGGGAGGGGTTTGCTCCACTTCATAAAATTCAACATCGTTAATACCAAGATCTTTTGGCTTTAACGGTTCGAGGTTTTCACTCACGCTTGCCCCCTGTCTTCTGTGAAACATTGATAGTTGAAACTTCTATAGGCAAGGAAGGAACTGCAAACTTTGGTGCGGCTTTATTGTCACCATCTGCTATTGCTAACTCCTTTTTCTTTTTGGCACTTTCAAATCCCATGTTTGCCGCCATGATGATAAAGACAACGCTGCTTGCAAATGCAACGATTATCAATCTAGGTGCATTCTGTAGTGAAAGTACGCGAAGTGTTGCAACAACCAAGATCCACAGAATTGAAACTGGAATCAAAACTTTCCAGCCAAACTGCATGAACTGGTCATAACGCAAACGTGGCAGAGTTCCACGTAACCACACGAAAACAAAGAAGAATGTAAGAACCTTTAAGAAGAACCAAATAGCGGTAAACCATCCACCAAGCCATGCTTCTGTAAACCCAAGTCCTGGAGGTGCTTTGTAGCCACCAAGGAACAATGTTGTTGCCAGTGCCGATACTGCAATAATGTTTACATATTCAGCTAAGAAAAAGAGTGCGAACTTCAGTGATGAGTATTCTGTGTGGAATCCACCGACAAGTTCGCCTTCAGCTTCAGCAAGATCAAATGGTGCACGGTTTGTCTCACCAACCATTGAAATCACATAAATAGCAAATGATGGGAACAAGACCACTGCATACCACCAGGTTGATTGCGCTGCCACGATTTCAGATGTTGACATTGAACCGGAGTAAATAAACACAGCAACTAGTGAAAGCCCCATTGCAATCTCATATGAAATTACCTGAGCACTTGAACGAAGACCGCCAAGTAAAGGATAAGTAGAGCCTGAAGACCAGCCAGCTAGAACAATTCCGTAAACTCCAACTGAGGCGATTGCAAGGATGTATAAAACACCAACCGGAATGTCGGTTAATTGCATGGCAGTTTGGCGACCAAACATTGTTACTTCCCCAGTAATTGGGATTACCGCAAAAGCCATAAAGCAGGTCGTGGCGCTGATAATTGGGGCCAAAACAAAAACAACCTTGTCGGCTGCTGTAGGAATGATGTCTTCCTTTAGCGCTAACTTAACTCCATCTGCCAATGCTTGAATTAGACCAAAGGGACCGACACGGTTTGGACCTGGACGTTGCTGCATGCGACCAACAACGCGGCGCTCTCCCCACACAGACATAAGCGTTAGCAATACACAGATTGCAAAAACGATTAATGCCTTTACGACTATTAACCAACCTGGATCTGCTCCAATGAGTTCTGCAGTTGTCATGCCTTCACCACCGTAACTACCGCGCCATGTGCAACGCCTAGGTTTACCAACAATTGAGAACCACGTGAATTACGAGGTGCCCACACAGCATCATCATGAATATTTTCAACTAGCGCAGAAAGAGTTACTGATCCTTGCGTCGTTGAAATTTTAAGTTGGTCTCCATCTACAACACCCAACGCTTGTGCTCGCTTAGGAGAAATGACTGCAACTGTGCGGCGCGCAGTTCCTGCAAGATTTTCCTCACCTTGTTGCAAAGTACCTAGATCTAATAAGCGACGCCATGAAGTGATGAGTGCTTGTTCAGCAGTAAGAGCGGGTTGTGATGAAGCGTTAACTTTGTTGAGTGAAACTCTTGCGCCATCCCACTTTCCAATAGATGCAATTTCCTTGATGGCCGCTGTAACCGTTCCCAAATTAAGAGAACTTCCCATTTCTTCAGCGATCATTGAAAGGATTCGCAAATCACTTCGATTGAGTGAATCACTCACAGCTGCATCAAATGCGCGAGGGCGACCTTCCCAGTTAAGGAAGGATCCAGATTTTTCAGTAACTGCAGCAACTGGAAGAACTACATCTGCCCGCTCGGTAACTGCACTAGGTGCAATTTCAAGTGAAACTACAAATGCCTTATCAAGAGCTGCCAAAGTCGCAGAACTGTTATCGCCATCTAGTGGATCAACGCCACCAACAACTAGTGCTCCAATTTTTCCTGAGTGAACTGCCTCGATGATCTGTGAGGTATTTCGACCTATTTCACTTGGCAAAGAATCGGTATTCCAGAATGCTGCAATGTCCACGCGGGCCGCTGCATCTGTAACCGGACGTCCGCCTGGCAAAAGATTGCCGATTGCACCAGCTTCTAATGCACCGCGCTCACCAGCGCGACGTGGAATCCATGCAATCTTTGCCCCAGTTGCATCAGCAAGTGCCGCAACTGCGCTGAGCACGCCAGTGCTTTCTGCTGCACGCTCTCCCACAAGAATTACAGATTTACTTGTAAGTGACTGTGCTGCAATAGCTGATGCCTCTTGGCCAGGTGCAACTTTCACAAACTCTGCCTTTAGTTTCTCAACGCCAATTGATTCCTTCGACCCAATTGAAACAACCTTTAAGGCACGTTTACGGAACTGCTTATTGATACGCAAGAAAACAATTGGAGATTCTTCTTCAGGTTCAAAACCAACGAGAAGAACTTGATCAGCCTTATCAATATCTCGATAGGTTGTTGAGGAACCAACAACTCGAGCGGCTAAGAACTCACGTTCTTCATCAGATGAAATACGTGAACGGAAATCAATATCATTTGTAGCAAGTGCTACTCGTGCGAACTTACTGTAACCATAAGCATCTTCATATGTTGCACGACCACCAACTAGTACCGCTGACTTTGCAGCCTTTAATCCCGCAGCTGCAACAGCAAGTGCTTCAGGCCATGATGCCTCTTCAAGAACTCCAGATGCATTGCGCACCATTGGGGTCTTCAGACGATCAACTGCTGTTACATACTTAAACGCCCAACGACCCTTATCGCAATTCCACTCTTCATTAACTGAGGCATCATCACCAGCAAGGCGACGTAATGTCTTTCCACGGCGCACATCGGTGCGCATGTCGCAACCTGATGCACAATGCTCACAAGCAGATGGTGTTGATACCAAATCAAATGGGCGAGCACGGAATCGATATGCCGCACCAGTTAACGCACCTACTGGACAAATTTGAACTGTATTTCCTGAGAAATAGGATTCAAAAGGTTTGTTCTCATAGATACCAACTTGCTGCAATGCGCCACGTTCGTTCAAAGTAATAAATGGATCACTTGCAATCTGTTCAGAAAAACGAGTACAACGAGCACACAAAACACATCGTTCACGATCGAGCAGAACCTGTGATGAAATATTGATTGGCTTTTCAAATACGCGCTTTACGCCCTCAAAACGTGTAGATCCTTGCCCCGTGCTCATTGCCTGGTTTTGCAACGGGCACTCACCACCCTTGTCACACACTGGGCAATCAAGTGGGTGGTTTACAAGCAAAAGCTCCATAACTCCTCGTTGCGCCTTCTCTGCAACTGTTGAAGTTAATTGAGTCTTTACAATCATTCCTGTCTCAACAGGAATTGTGCAAGATGCTTGAGGCTTAGGAAATGCACGACCATTAATTTCAATATCAACTAAGCACTGACGGCACGCGCCAACTGGATCAAGTAATGGGTGATCACAAAAACGCGGAATCTGAATTCCGAGTTGTTCTGCTGCACGAATAACAAGAGTTCCCTTTGGAACAGTAACTTCAAAGCCGTCAATTACAACGGTAATCATGTCTACAACTTCAGTTGTCATTTATGCACCAGCCCCTGCAAAGAGTGTTGATGCGACAGGATCAAATGGACATCCACCTTGTGTTAAGTGAGCGATGTATTCCTCGCGGAAGTATTTAATGGAAGATGTGATTGGGCTTGTCGCTCCATCACCAAGAGCACAGAATGAACGACCCATGATGTTGTCGCAAAGATCGAGCAACTTCGCAAGGTCTGCTTCAGTTCCTTTTCCAGCTTCGAGATCACGAAGAATCTGCACCAACCACCAAGTGCCTTCACGGCAAGGTGTGCACTTTCCACATGATTCGTGCTTGTAGAACTCTGTCCAACGCAAAACTGCGCGAACTACGCAAGTTGTTTCATCAAAGATTTGCAATGCTTTTGTTCCAAGCATTGATCCTGCAGCTGCAACGCCTTCGTAATCTAAGGGAACATCAAGGTGTGCATCTGTAAACAATGGTGTTGATGATCCGCCAGGTGTCCAGAATTTCAACTTATGGCCTGGGCGAACTCCCCCTGCTAAATCTAGAATTTCGCGAAGAGTAATTCCAAGCGGTGCTTCAAACTGCCCTGGATTAACAACATGGCCAGACAATGAATACAACGTTGTTCCCTTGCTCTTTTCAGTTCCCATTGATTGATACCACTCGGCACCGTTATTCACGATTGCTGGAACAGAAGCGATTGATTCAACGTTGTTTACAACAGTTGGACGGGCATAAAGGCCAGCAATTGCAGGAAATGGTGGGCGCAAACGAGGCTGTCCACGGAAACCTTCAAGTGAATCAAGGAGTGCAGTTTCTTCACCGCAGATATAAGCGCCTGCACCGATATGTAGAACTACATCAATTCCGTTGCCCAGAATTCCTGCTGCATAGGCATCTGCAATTGCCTGATTAACGCGGCGAACAACATGTGTTACCTCACCACGAATATAAATAAATGCATGTTTTGCGCGGATTGCATGGCAAGCAATGATGCAGCCTTCAATTAACACATGCGGATTAGCCATTAACAAAGGTGTGTCTTTGCATGTTCCTGGCTCTGATTCATCTGCGTTAACAACAAGATAGTGATCCTTATTGTCACCCTGAGGAATAAATCCCCACTTCATTCCGGTTGGGAAACCTGCACCGCCACGACCACGAAGTCCTGAATCCTTAACAAGTTGGATAATTGCATCTGGATCCATTGTCAGTGCTTTTGCAGAGGCTGTATATCCACCATGACGCTTGTAGCCTTCTAGAGTGAATGAATCTTTTTCATCCCAATGTGCTGAAAGCACGGGAGCAAGCTTTGTCATTACTTACCCTCTTTCGAAAGTTTCAAACCAAGCAAAGTTGGTTCACCAGCTTGTACACCTTCATGTGCAAGTCCATCGTTTATTCCTGCAAGCACAGCCGATGCTTCTTTCCAAGTAACCAATTTGTTTGGACCTCTTGTTGGTGGCTTTGGATTTCCTGCCCTCATTGAATCAACTAACTCTTTTGCAGATTCGACAGTTTGATTGTCGTAGAACTCCCAGTTGGCCATAACAACAGGTGCGTAATCACAGGCAGCATTACATTCGATGTGCTCTAGGGAAACTTTGCCATCAGCCGTGACTTCATCATTTCCAATTCCAAGGTGATCTTTCAGTGAATCAAAGATTGCATCTCCACCCATAACAGCGCACAAAGTATTTGTGCACACACCAACGTGGTATTCGCCTACTGGAGTTGGCTTGTATTGGGTATAAAAGGTAGATACGGCAGTAACTTCTGCCGCTTCTAGTTGAAGTACCTTTGCGATTACTTCAATGCCTTCGTTGGTCACGTAACCTGCTTTTGATTGCACATAGTGCAACAAAGGCATGATCGCTGAACGAGAGCGTGGATAACGCTTAATAATTGAATCCATAATTTGGAAGTCTTCTTCTGAAAATGCCATTAGCGATCAACTCCTCCCATTACAGGATCGATTGAAGCAACTGAGCCGATGATGTCGGCGACCATGCCACCTTCACTCATTGCAGCAGTTGCTTGTAAATTATTAAATGATGGTTCACGGAAATGGACTCTGTATGGTCGTGTTCCGCCATCTGAAACAACTGAAGCACCAAGTTCACCTCGAGGAGATTCAATTGCTACATATGCTTGGCCGGCAGGAACATGGAAACCTTCAGTTACAAGTTTGAAGTGATGAATCAAAGATTCCATTGAAGTACCCATGATTTCGCGAATGTGATCAAGTGAGTTACCAAGTCCATCGCCACCCATAGCAAGTTGTGCGGGCCATGCAATTTTCTTAT
>CANHFN010000033.1 GCA_947459935.1 Actinomycetota bacterium | reverse complement strand
GATCTTGGGTGAACTAAAGCCACGTAACCATCTGGCAATGCAATTGCTATTCCCGTAGGAACAAGAGTTCGCTCCCCCGGCTGCAAAGTCACATCAACTCGAGTAACGATATCTGCACCAGCATCGCCACCTTTTGCATATTTTGGCAGCGGAACTGAAGGATCCAAACGTGTGATTAGTACCTGCACATTACTCATTTTTATGGATTAATCTCAAAAGCTGGATCAACAAATGCCATCAACTCAGGCGTCTTAGCCATTTGCTCCAAATACTCTTTCGGAGCGTTATTCATGAAGTGATCCATAGGAACAATGATGTAAAGCGCTGCAGCTCGCACAGCTATCTCTCCATCTGGCGAATTAAGACGCCCAATCGCGGATGTATAAACCTTACGGTTTACCTGACCTGTGATTTCTGCAGTTATATGCAGTGTGCTACCCATCGGCACTGGTTTGATGAAATCTGTTTCTAAGCGTCCAGTTACCGCTGGTGCTCGAAGTAACCACATTAATTTTCCAAGAGCTTCATCAAAGGCAAGTGATAGAAGTCCACCATGTGCTAAACCGGGCGCACCTTGATGATTTTCTGTCACTGTAAATTCTGCAGAGATGTCCAAGCCTTCACCTGAATATGCAACAAGATGTAAACCGGTGGGATGTAACTCACCACAACCAAAGCAATGTCCAAAATGTGAAGGGATTTTTGATCCAGCAGCAGGTGCTTGCGGATGACGCTCTGGAAGAGGTGATCCCTCCGGAGCTGTTGTGCTTGGAATCCTAGCCATATAGCAAGGTTACAGCCTTCATATCCGATACGGTAACACCCATGCGTTACCGCGAAGTGATACGTGCACCACTATGGCTCTTGGCCATCATTTACTTCTTCATGCTCACTTTAGTAATTTCCATCTGGTCAGCCCTTGGAGACAATGCTGGATTAATAGCTCTTGCCGTAGTCACCGCTGCAATCGCTTGGCTCTACATTGCTACGGCATTGACTATTGAAGTTATTGACAAAGAACTTCGCGTTGGCAAAGCACATATTCATCTCAGTTTTATTGGCCAGTGCGTTGATTTAGATGCTCAAGCAATCCGACTCACTAGAACCCGCGATGCGGACCCACAAGCTTTCCTTGCGATCAGATTTTGGGTATCTAAAGGTGTCAAGATTGCAATTAATGACACTCGAGATCAAACACCTTATTGGCTGATTAGTAGTAATCGTGGAGCAGAATTAATTAAAGCTTTAGAAGACTAGCTCTCAAGAATTAGTTGCACTCTTTACATACAGCTTTGGCGCCTTCGCCTTTTGACAGTTGTGTAATGTGATGGACCAAAAAGCAACGTGAGCAAGTAAACTCATCTACTTGCTTAGGGACAACACGGACAGCTAGCTCTTCACCTGACAAATCTGCACCAGGCAATTCAAGATTTTCAGCAGCCTCTGCTTCATCAACATCGATCTGACCGGATTGAGCATCAACACGCTTGGCCTTGAGTTCTTCTAGAGACTCCTCATGAAGTTCCTCATCAGTTTTTCTGGGTGTGTCGTAATCTGTTGCCATTGCTCTCACCGCCTTTCAATATGTGCACGTAACTGCTTTCGGGCGCATCATGGCGTATTTAACTGGGTTATGTAGGCTATAACGCGCGGCGTGTCGGTGTTATTCCCCACTTATGCGGGATTTCTCGATTCTTTGAGCCAATCCCCCATTAACTCGGGCGTGAATTGAAGTTCCCTCAGGCAAATATTGCTCCGAAAAGATTTCTCCACTTTCATGAATAGCATGGACGAGATCTCCTCGATCATATGGAATCACAACATCTATCTCTACAGAGGGCCTAGGCAGGGAGCTCTCAATTGCATGGAGTAGCCCTTCGATTCCAAATCCTGTGCGGACCGAGAAGGCATAACTATTTGGCTCTTTACGCAGTATCTCCATAATCACTTCAGGGTCAGCAATATCTACTTTATTGATCGCAATAATCTCGGGGATATCTTTGCCGCCGATCTCATCTATTACTAACCTGACCGCGCGGATTTGTTCAAATGGATCTGGGTGTGAACCATCGACTACATGCACAATTAAATCGGATTCCGATACTTCTTCTAGCGTTGATTTGAATGCATCAATCAATTGATGCGGAAGGTGGCGAACAAAGCCAACCGTGTCACTTAAAGTGTAGACACGTCCATCAGCCGTTTCAGATTTACGCACAGTTGGATCCAAGGTCGCAAACAGTGCGTTCTCAACTAGAACACCCGCATTTGTTAACTTGTTGAGTAATGAGGATTTGCCAGCATTTGTATAACCGGCGATAGCAACAGAGGGAATATTAAAGCGACGGCGCTCTTGACGCTTGGTATCTCTAGAAACTTTCATCTCCGCAATCTCTCGACGAAGCTTTGCCATCTTGTCGCGGATCCGGCGTCTATCTGTTTCAATCTTGGTCTCACCTGGTCCACGTCCACCAATACCAGCACCACCGGCTGCACGACCACCCACCTGTCGGGAAAGTGAATCTCCCCAACCACGAAGTCGTGGCAATAAATATGCAATCTGGGCAAGTTCAACTTGCGCCTTACCCTCTTTGCTTTTTGCGTGTTGGGCGAAAATATCTAAAATCAAAGCGGTGCGATCAACGACCTTGACCTTCAACTTGTCTTCTAGTTGTCGAAGTTGTGATGGCGATAATTCGCCGTCACAAACAACAGTGTCAGCCCCTGTGGACTGCACAACTTGTTTTAGTTCAATGACCTTTCCTGAACCAATGTATGTTGCGGGATCTGGTTTATCTCGGCGCTGTATCAGGCCTTCTAGAACTTCAGAGCCAGCTGTCTCTGCTAAAGCTTTGAGCTCTGCAAGTGAATTTTCAGCATCTTTAATCGTTCCTTCAGTCCACACACCAACTAACACCACACGTTCTAGTTGTAATTGGCGATATTCAGCCTCAGAAATATCTTGCAGCTCGGTTGAGAAACCTTTAACGCGACGAAGCGCATGGCGCTCTTCTAATTCTTGAGATTGATCGCCTTGATCATCTTCTTCGCTGGCATCATATTCAGCAGCAACTCGGGCGCTTTCGCGCAGCAATGACTCGAATTCGTCGTCGAAATCCTTACTCAACCAAGAACCTCGATATATCTACATCCCGAATTAACACTGCAGGGCCAGTAAGTGTGGCATTTGAATGACCATCGATTGAGACTTCTAGTCGTCCGCCAGGTGGCGTGATAATCCAGGTTGCTGGCAGCTTACCCTTTGTGTACAAAGTTGCAGCAAGTGCAACGGCGCAGGTGCCCGTGCCACAGGAGCGCGTTTCACCAGATCCACGTTCAAACACTCTCATTGCAATTGTGTTACCTTCGAGAACTTTCACAAATTCAACATTCACACCTTCTGGATATGAATCCAAGGGGCGCACAACTGGAGCAATATCTAGCGCTCCAACTTCAGACATGTCATCGACAAACACAACAGCATGAGGATTACCGACACTGATGTTATAGCCATTCCAAATGCGCCCATTTGTGGCTGCAGTAATTGCTTCACCTTCATCGGTTACTTGACCCATGTTGACTGAAATGTCTTCAGTCAGTGGAACGCGCAGATGCTTGATTCCATCACGTGTGTTGATGGCAAAAATTCCTTCAGGCTGATGTCCTCTTTCAACGAGGTATCTAGCCATCACGCGAATCCCGTTGCCGCACATTTCAGCAAGTGATCCATCGGAGTTTCTGTAATCCATGAACCATTTGTCATCTCGCCTAATAATACGGATTAATCCGTCTGCGCCGATGCCAGTTTCGCGATTACATATTGCAGCCGTTTGAGCAGTAGTTATCGAATTCTCATCCTTTGGATCAAAAACAAGGACGAAGTCATTTTCAGTACCGTGGCCGTATGTTGCAATCATTGTTGTTAGTTTATCGATTCAAGTATGCGCTGGAGTGCAATTTGTGAAGGAGAGATCCAAGTAATGCGCTCATCGCGGGAGAACCACGTCTCTTGTCGTCTCGCATATTGCCTTGTGGCCCGTTTGGTCTCTTCCTGTGCTTCTTCTTCAGTGACCTTCCCTTCAATCTGAGCAATTACTTGGGCGTATCCCAACGCCCGCTGGGCTGTAACGCCTTGTGTAATTCCTGCAACCATCAATTTTTCCACTTCAGCAACTAGACCTTGTTCCCACATTCGATCCACACGATTTGAAATTCGCTCAGACAGTAACTCTCTGTCCATTACCAAACCAAATTGCTTTGCATGTGGGTAGCGAGAACTTTCTTCTCGTGGCAAGTTTGCCGTAAAGGGCTTACCCGTAATCTTTATTACCTCAAGAGCGCGAATAACACGACGAGAATTCGCTTTATCAATTGCAAGCGCAGCTGCTGGATCTAGTTTCTCTAATCTTTCAAAAAGTGGGCCAATTCCTTGTGTTGCAAACTCCAACTCCAATGCGGCGCGAACTACAGGATCTGTATCTGGAAAATTGAGCTCATCCAGAATTGCCTTTATATAGAGGCCTGTCCCACCAACAATGATGACATTTTTACCTCGAGCATGAATTTCGGAAATGGCAGCTCTTGCATTTTCTTGATACCAAGCGACATTGGCATCTTGGGTGACATCTAAGAGATCCATCAAATGATGGGCAATTCCCTTGCGTTCCTCTATTGTGATTTTTGCCGTTCCAATATCCATCCCTTTATACAATTGCATTGAATCAGCATTAATGATTTCTGCATCTATTTCTTGAGCAAGGGCTACCGCTAAATCACTTTTGCCCGTGGCTGTAGCGCCACCGATCACAATCAATTTCATCGCTTGACCGTTGGTATTCCCAGTATTGTTCTAGCGCGTCCAGGTTGTGCAATTCGTGCGGCATGAGCCTCTGCTCCTCGTGTCTGTCGAACCGAGATTGGGTCTCCAATTAAATAGTGAGCAGATGCATCGGTAATTCTCACCGTGACCTCATCGCCAGGACGTGCAACAAATGTATTGTCAAAATGGACCAATCGAAAATCTTCACTGCGACCTGTTAAACGTGACTGCGCTTCATCGCGGCGACCTTCATAATCGCCGACCAAAATTTTATGCTTCGTTCCGATAGATTCTTGATTGACCGACAAAGAAATAGTCTGCTGGTGATTGTGTAGACGTGTATATCGATCAGCAACTACATCAGCTTCGATCTGATCTGGCATCGTCGCAGCTGGTGTACCTGGGCGTTTTGAATACTGATATGTGTATGCGGCTGTAAAACGCGCGGTAGTGCAAAGATCCAAGGTCGCTTGGAAATCTTCCTCTGTCTCACCTGGGAAGCCAACGATAATGTCAGTGGTTATAGCAGCATGTGGAATTGCCTTACGTACTCGATCTAAAATTCCTAAGTAGCGATCAGATCTATATGAACGTCGCATCTGTTGTAAAACACGGTCTGATCCTGACTGAAGTGGCATATGTAGATGCGGCATCACATTGGGAGTCTGTGCCATTGCATCAATCACATCATCGGTGAAATCTCGAGGATGAGGAGACATAAAGCGGACTCGCTCTAGACCCTCAATCAGTCCACATTCGCGCAATAAATTAGCAAAGGCGTGACGGTCTCCAAAATCAACACCGTATGCGTTCACGTTTTGACCAAGCAGAGTTACCTCAATAACCCCTTGGTCTGCCAAAGTCTTCACCTCGGTCAAGATGTCTGAAGCAGTGCGATCCTTTTCAATTCCACGAAGTGTAGGAACAATACAAAATGTACAAGTGTTATTGCATCCAACAGAAACAGATACCCATGATGAGAATGCAGAAAGGCGACGTGCTGGCAAAGTTGAAGGGAAATGCTCTAGAGCTTCCAATATCTCGATCTGAGACTCTTCCTCAATACGTGCCCGCTCAAGCAATACTGGCAAAGAGCCAACATTGTGAGTGCCAAAGACAACATCAACATATGGAGCTTTCTTGATAATTGTCGCCTGATCCTTTTGTGCAAGGCAACCACCAACAGCGATCTGCATATTGGGGTTCAATTTTTTGATTGGAGCTAGGAAACTTAAGTTTCCATACAGTTTGTTGTCAGCATTTTCTCGCACCGCACAGGTATTAAAAACAACAATGTCTGCTTGCTCCCCTTCAACAACCGGGATATAGCCAGCTTCATCCAACAACCCCGCAATTCTCTCAGAGTCATGAACATTCATCTGGCAGCCGTAGGTTTCGACTGTGTAGGTGCGGGTCATAGAGAAGAAATTGAATACTCTAAAGTCGAACGATCAACCACGAGCATTTGATGGTTATCTAAATGATTCCAATCAGTATTTCCCCAGCCTGTTGAAGCCACAATCATGTCACTTCCGCGCTTTGTAAAGCGAAGTTCATAATGATCATCAGCGCTCCATTCAGATTTGTTTGCATCATTAAACTCACAAACAGCAATTAAGGTGTCTGGTGTTTGAACCATAATATTGAGCGCGGTGTAGTCAGCAATGTTGCGAACCTTGTTAACAATCGAACGCACACCTTCTACCAGCCCATGCTCATCAACTTGAGAGAGCAACGCATAAAAGAATCGCTCACTATCGGTTGTGCCTTGAAGAAAACCCTTGTATTTATCAGCAATGAACTGCTCGGCGGTATTTCCAGGTCGGATGGTGCCGTTGTGCATGAAAGTTGTTGTGCCATGAGTAAAGGGATGGTTGTTATCAATATTGACTGTTATTCCCTTAGAGGCAAGACGCAAGTGAAGAAGAGCACCATCAGTTAGAACCTCAGAGCTGGCACGAGTTAGTGAGTCAGATTCGCGTGCAGGCTTTACATCTTTGAGAATTTCACCATCATGGGCATAACCCCAACCGTCTTTGTGCTCTGCTGACATCGCAACAAATTTGTCGAAATCATTTCCCACGACGTCGTAAAAACTCTTACGCTCCAACGATGAAAAGGCTAGTAATCTGCACATGGTCGCAACTCTACTTCAAGCCTAGAGATTCTTCTTGGCACGCTCTTGTGCTTGCGCTGCACGCCATTTAGCTATTTCCCCATGATTACCGCTGAGCAAAATTGCTGGAACTTCAAGGTCACGCCAGGTTGCAGGCTTCGTGAAGTTTGGATACTCCAGGTACCCCTCTTCATTATGTGACTCCTCCGCCAAAGAATCTGGGTTTCCAAGCACACCAGGGATCAAGCGAGTGATCGCTTCGATCATCACAAGGGATGCGACTTCCCCGCCACCTAAAACATAGTCACCGATTGATACTTCATGAACACGGAAGTTTTTTGATTCATAGTGTTGGCGCACTCGATCATCGATACCTTCATATCGACCACATGCAAAAACTAAATGCTGTGAGTGTGAAAACTTTGTAGCCATAGGTTGATCAAAACGTTTTCCAGCCGGTGTCAGGATTATGAGATCTGTTTCTGGTGTCATTAAAGGATCTAATGCAGCGCCCCAGATCTCCGGCAACATAACCATTCCTGCGCCCCCGCCATAAGGAGTGTCATCAACGGTGTTGTGATTATCCGTTGAAAAAGAACGTAAGTCATGAATGCCTACCTCAATCAAGCCTTGCTCTTGAGCTTTACCTAGTAAGGAAAGTTGTAGTGGTGCAAAGTAGTCAGGGAAGATTGTTACCGCATCAATTTTCATGCCATCTCCCCCGTAATAGTCGGCGGAATAACAACCACTTTCTTGTTTGCAATATCAACCGTTGGAACTAGTTGATGCACAAAGGGAATCAGCTGCTCACCCTGTGTTGTTTTAATCGCAAGTAAATCTTGCCCTGGCAAATTTATTACATCTGTAACCTCACCAAAAACCTCGCCAGATTCCAGCACTGCAGCGCAGCCAATCAACTGCATCACGTGATACTCATCATCCTCATAAGGTTCATTGATATCTACATCGGCATAGAGCAATGTGTTGCGCAGTTTTTCAATTCCGTTGCGGTCAGAAATACCTTCAAAGCCCAACAATAAAATCCCGTTATGAACTCGACCAGAGATGATCTTTAACTCACCATTGGAATCTGTTTGAACGGATGCACCAATGGCAAAGCGACGATCAGGTTCATCTGTTCGAACCTCTATCGTCGCTTCACCAAGAATTCCGTGAGCGCGACCAATTCGCCCCACGAGTAAGCGCATTGTTATCGAGCTTCGTCGGTCTCGATGAGATCGACGCGCACTGT
>CANHFN010000032.1 GCA_947459935.1 Actinomycetota bacterium | reverse complement strand
TTCCAGTACTTGAAGATGGAACAACTGGTTCAGCTGAATAAATGAGCGTTCGTCGTTCAGTTTTACCTAGCGGTCTGCGTATCGTTACTGAAGAAGTTCCTTCGGTACGCAGTGCCGCGATTGGTATTTGGGTAAATGTTGGTTCTCGTGATGAAACCCCGGCTGTTGCTGGGGCTTCTCACTTTCTAGAGCATTTACTGTTTAAAGGAACTAAGCGACGTAATGCCTTAGAAATTTCATCATCAATTGAATCTGTTGGTGGCGAAATGAACGCCTTTACCAGCAAGGAGTACACCTGTTTTTATGCTCGTGTAATTGATACAGATTTACCGATGGCAATAGATGTAGTTTCAGATTTAATCACTTCTTCAATTGTTACAGCTTTAGATGTTGATGCAGAACGCAAGGTTGTTCTTGAAGAGATCGCCATGCGAGATGACGATCCCAGCGATTTAGTTCATGACCTCTATGCAGAAACCTATTACGGAGACACTCCATTGGGCCGTCCTATTTTGGGGACAATTGATTCAATAAAGAGCATGTCCCGAAATGCTGTTTTTAATTACTATAAGAAGCGCTATTTGCCGCAAGATTTAGTTGTTGCTGTTGCCGGAAACATTAAGCATAAAAAAGTTGTGACAATGGTCGAAGCCGCACTTTCCAAGGATGGCTTCTTAGATGTTACAGGTGCGCCAGTTATTCGCCCAAGTACCCCTGTTAAGAAAAGTGCACAACAATCAGTTGGTTTAATTACTCGTTCTACAGAGCAGGCACACATGTTCTATGGGATGGAAGGCGTTGCACGCCACGATGATCGACGCTTTGCAATGGGTATTTTGGCATCAGCCCTTGGTGGCGGCATGTCATCACGTTTGTTCCAAGAGATTCGCGAAAAGCGAGGCCTTGCATACTCTGTGTATGCATATGCCCAGCAGTTTGCAGGTAGTGGCCAAATTGGATTTTATGCAGGATGTAATCCAGCAAAGGCGATTGAGGTAGTTGAAATAATTCGCGAAGTGTTAGCCGATGTTGCCAACCATGGAATGACTCATGAAGAAATAGAGCGGGCAAAAGGGGCTGTTAGAGGTTCACTAGTTTTGAGTCAAGAAGATTCAGGTTCTCGCATGAGCCGGATCGGCAAAAACGAGATTGTCTATGGCCACATCATGGGCTTTGATGAAATCTTGAAGGCAATTTCAGCGGTCAATTCCACAGACATTAAGGAAATTGCCAGCGACTTCTTAACAAAAACGCCTACGCTTGCCCTTGTCGGCCCATTCAAATCTGAGTCAAAATTCGAGAAGGTGTTACGCACATGATCAATGTTGCAGTGTTAGGTGCTCGCGGTCGGATGGGCTCTGAGGTTGTAAAGGCTGTAGAAGCTGCCGAAGGACTAGCTTTGGTTGCTGCGCTTGATTTAGGGGACTCCATAGATCAATTGAAGGATTCTGGTGCACAAGTAGTTGTTGATTTCACCACTCCAGATAGCGTGATGAGCAACTTGGAATATTTGATCAATAATGGAATCAACGTCGTTGTCGGTACAACTGGTTTTGATGATTCAAAGCTTGCAACAGTAAAGGGCTGGTTAGCGGCAAATCCATCAGTGGGCGTGTTAATTGCCCCTAATTTTGCAATTGGCGCAGTTTTAATGATGGAGTTTGCAGAAAAAGCGGCTCAGTACTTTGAATCAGCTGAAATTATTGAACTACATCATCCGGCAAAAGTTGATGCACCTTCAGGAACTGCTGCACGTACTGCAGAGTTAATGAGTGCTGCACGCAAAGCTGCAGGTCTTGGACCAATGCCAGATGCCACCACAACTTCACTTGATGGTGCTCGCGGCGCGGTTGTGGGAGATATTCCAGTGCACTCTGTCCGTGCACGTGGACTAGTTGCTCATCAAGAAGTTCTCTTTGGCGGACTAGGGGAGACCTTAACAATTCGTCATGATTCAATTGACCGTGCAGGATTTATGCCAGGAGTTATTCTTGGTGTGCGAAAAATTATTAATAAGCCAGGCCTAACCCATGGCCTAGACAAGTTCATGTAAGGAGCAACTCATGTCAAAAGATCAAATCACAATGTACGGTGCCGATTGGTGCGGAGATTGCCGACGTTCGAAGCGTTTATTTGAAGAGTTAAATGTTGAATACACCTTAATCGATACAGATGCTGATTTAACCGCTGCCGACAAGGTCATTGAGATAAACGGTGGAGCTAAGTCAATTCCAGTAATTGTCTTCTCTGATGGAACACACTTAACTGAGCCATCAGATAATGATCTTAAGGCGAAACTGCAGTCTTTAGGAATTATTTAAGCAAGCGGTATACCACCGCAGAAGATACAGCTGACGAGATTACTACGACCGGAAACGGTGCTTTGTAAACTAAGGCAACGATTGCAACGTAGAGTCCAACGATTCTTTGGTCAATCATGAGTTGTGATTTCTCCGAGAAAGTTTGCACAGCTACTAATGCGCTGAGCAAGGCAATTGGAATCAGTAGATTGATACGTTGAATTTTTGGGTGTGAAAGCCAACGTTCTGGCACAGAGTGACCAGAGTACTTCAGCGCAAAAGCGATTACGCTAGTTCCGATCGTTGCCACCCAAAATGCAGTCATCGCTTCAATCCGATCACTATTGCAATAAATGCAGTTGCAATGATTGGTAGACCGGCAGGCAAAATCGGTGTCATTAGGATTGCAAACAATGCGCAGCCAACGGCCAATGAACGCTCAAAGTTTCCTGTTAAGCGGGGCCATACCAATCCCAAGAAGGCAGCTGGCACGGCTGAATCAAGACCAAATGCCCGAATATCGCCCATAGCTTGAGCACCTAACGCGCCAGCTAATGTGAAGAGATTCCAAAATATAAAGACACCAATACCTGTGTACCAAAAACCTTTGCGCATCGCTTCATCGCCTTGATTTTCCTGGCCAAGTGCAACCGCTGTTGATTCATCAATAGTTATCTGTGCCGCTACAACTCGGGTCAATCCCTTTACTTTAAGTCGAGGAGCCATGATGACGCCGTAGAGTGCATTTCGAACACCGAGAAGTGAGGCAGTTGCGATTCCACTGATGGCAGAGCCGCCTGCTCCCAGGACACCAACAACAGCAAATTGTGAAGCACCAGAAAAAGTCAGTAAGGACAGTAAGCAGCTCTGCAAAACGGTAAAGCCATTTGCCACTGCTGCAGCGCCAAATGCCACTCCATATGCACCCACTGTCAGAGAAACGCTGAGTGAATCTCGCAATGTGGTGGAGGCAACCTTGGACACGCGGACATTGTGCCGTATAAATCCGAGAGCCGATAGGGGCAACTAGATAGGGTGCCACCATGAGTGAAGAAATAATTTACCGCGATGATATGACCGTTGAATTGGTCAAGGCCAGTGCAAGTGATGCAGATGTTATTTGGGCTGCTCGAGTGTCTACTGCTGGCGAGCAATCAATGGATGAAATTGGTGAGGATCCAGCACGATCTGCTGGTTTGATTAACTACCTTGCTCGCGAACGTCACGGCTCTCCATTCGAGCACACATCTATGACTTTTTTTGTTTCAGCTCCTATTTTTGTGTTTCGTGAGTTCATGCGCCACCGCATTGCTTCATACAATGAAGAGAGCGGCCGTTATCGCGAACTGAAACCTGTTTTCTATATTCCATCTGCAGAGCGCAAACTCATTCAAGTTGGAAAGACTGGCGCATACACATTCGAAGATGGAACGAAAGAACAATTTGATGTGACCGTGGCAGCCATGAAGGATGCCTACGTTGTTGCATATGAGAGTTATCAAAAGATGTTAGAAGCTGGCGTTGCTCGCGAAGTTGCACGCGTGGTTTTGCCGGTTGCCACGTATTCATCTATGTATGTATCAATGAACGCCCGCGCATTGATGAACTTCTTGTCCTTGCGTACCGCCCGTGAAGGTTCACATTTTCCTAGCTATCCTCAACGGGAAATTGAGATGGTGGCCGAGAAAATGGAAGCGGAATTTGCAAAATTAATGCCGCTTACATACGCAGCCTTTGAAAAGTCTGGACGAGTCGCCCCTTAAAGCGGGTAGAGTTCACCGCATGACAATCACACCTCCTTTCGGACGGCTATTGACCGCTATGGTCACGCCCTTCACAAAAGATGGTGCTATCGATTGGGCTGGAGTGGAGACACTTGCCGCTCACCTTGTTGCAAATGGCCATGATGGAATTGTGGTTAACGGAACAACAGGTGAAGCTCCAACTACAAAGTCCTCTGAAAAAGAGGAGATCATTCGAGTTGTTAGAAGCACAGTGGGATCGTCGATTAAAGTTTTGTCTGGTGCTGGAGATAATGAAACTGAGTACTCCATCAACCAAGCCAAGCGCACAGAAAAAGCAGGCGCAGATGGTTTGCTTGTAGTTACTCCTTATTACAATAAGCCACCACAAGCTGGAATTGAAGCTCACTTCCGTGCGGTTGCTGATGCAACTGATCTTCCAATGATGATGTATGACATTCCTGGTCGCACAGGTGTTCCAATTGAGCCAGACACAATTGTTCGGTTAGCCGAACATCCACGCATTGTTGCTCTTAAAGATGCAAAGGGAGACGTTGCATCAACTTCCTGGGTGATTAAGCGATGCGGAATCCCTGTTTATTCAGGTGATGACATTCTCAACTTACCTCTTCTTTCTGTAGGCGCTGTTGGATTTGTCTCTGTTTGCGGACATACAGTCGGAAAAGATCTTCGTGAACTATTAGATTCATGGTTTGCTGGTAATGCAGGGCGTGCATTAGAGATTCACCAGAAGCTACTGCCTGTCTATACCGGAACTTTCCGTACGCAAGGTGCAATTCTTACAAAAGCTGCTTTGACATTAATGGGCCTACCTGGCGGCCACACTCGTCTTCCTCTAGTTGATGCTACAGATGCTCAGATCGCGCAATTGCGTGAAGATCTGCGCGCTGGTGGCGTTGCAGTTAACTAATGAATCATCCACATCCCAATTTAAGTACTCCGCCAAAATTAGTTGATGGCGGTTTGCGCATTGTCGCACTGGGTGGTCTGACAGAAATTGGTCGCAATATGACCGTCTTTGAGTACAAATCAAAGCTTTTAATCGTGGATTGCGGTGTGCTTTTTCCAGAAGATAATCAACCAGGAATTGATTTAATCCTTCCTGATTTTTCTTATATTCGAGACCGTCTAGATGATGTCATCGGCATCTTTTTGACCCATGGGCATGAAGACCATATTGGTGCGGTTCCATACTTATTGCGTGAGCGTGGCGATATTGCGATTTATGGTTCTGCGCTGACTCTTGCTCTCATCACCGCAAAGCTAAAGGAACACCGAATCACTCCACTTACGCGTGAGGTCAAAGAAGGTGGGATCGAAGATATTGGTCCTTTCACTCTAGAGTTTGTTGCAGTTAACCATTCAATTCCTGATGCATTAGCGGTAGTGATCAACACAGATGCTGGTCGAGTCTTAGCAACTGGTGATTTTAAAATGGATCAACTTCCATTAGATGGTCGCATTACAGATTTAAGAACATTTGCCCGATTAGGCGAACAAGGCGTTGACCTGTTTATGGTTGATTCCACTAATGCTGATGTTCCGGGCTTTACGCCTTCTGAGCGAGAGATTATGCCTGCGCTTAATAGAGTGGTTGCTTCAACCAAACGTCGCGTCATTGTTGCCTCATTCTCCTCACATGTTCACCGTGTGCAACAAATTATTGACGTTGCCGCTCAACATGGCCGCAAAGTTGTATTCATAGGTAGATCCATGGTTCGCAATATGAAGATTGCAGAAGACATGGGATACCTCAATGTTCCAGCTAATTTAGTTCTTGATGCTAAAGAGCTGGATCAATATGACGACAATGTTGTTTTGATTTGCACTGGCTCACAAGGTGAACCAATGGCTGCCTTATCACGTATGGCTAATGGAGATCACCAGATACGAGTGGGTGAGGGCGACACCGTAATCTTGGCATCCTCACTAATTCCGGGCAATGAAAACTCTGTCTTTCGAATCATTAATGAGTTGACACGATTTGGCGCAAAGGTAGTACACAAGGCCAATGCCATGGTGCACGTTTCAGGCCACGCAGCTGCTGGAGAATTGCTGTATTGCTACAACATAGTTAAGCCAAAATATGTCTTGCCAATTCACGGAGAATGGCGACATCTTAAGGCTAATGCCGAACTTGCAATTCAATCAGGGGTTCCTAGAGAAAATACATTAATCGTTGATAACGGTGTTGTCATTGACATGGTTGACCGTGTTGCTGAAGTTGTTGGCGCTATACCTGTTGGCTTTGTATTTGTGGATGGACAAAGCATCGGGGACATAACCGAAAGCTCTTTAAAGGATCGTCGGATATTGGGAGAAGAAGGTTTCATTTCTTGCATAGTCGTCATTGATTCCCAAAGTGGAAAAATTGTCGCCGGTCCAGACATTCATGCTCGGGGATTTAATGAAGATGTTGCAATGTTTGATGAGGTAAAGATGCGAATCGAAAAAGCCCTCGCAGCAGCTGTGGTAGATGGAATCAACGGAACCCACCAGTTATCTCAAATAGTACGTAAAACAATCGGTGGTTGGGTTGGGGGAGAGCATCGTCGAAAGCCGATGATTGTCCCTGTCGTTATTGAAGTTTGAAGTGCGGCGCGCCTAGTGGGCGGTAATTTGCCCACCCTTTAGGATCAGATGTGTGGCTAAAAGAAAAAAACCAAAATCGAAGTCAGGTGCTGTAGGTAGTGCACTTGGCCGTGGCCTATCTGCCACCTGGCGTTTTTTCGCCAAGTCACTTGGTAAGGCCGTTAGATTTGTAGCTCGTGGCGCCAGAGATTTAGATCCGGCTCATCAGAGAGATGGAATTGCATTCTTAATTTTGATTGCAGCCTTAATTGCATCTGCTGGAACTTGGTTTAATTCCGATAATCTTCTTGGGCGCGCAGTGTATGCAGTTCTATATGGAGGATTTGGTCAGATTGGATTTATTGCACCATTAGTACTTCTCTATTTTGCATTTAGATTATTTCGTGTACCGGAAGATTCCAAAGCAACAGGTCGAATAATTATTGGAACTTTGGCTTTACTTCTCTCATCTACTGGCTTAGCCCATCGATTCAGCGGATCAACCGGAACGGGTGCCACCGCAATGCGTGAGGGTGGTGGATGGCTAGGTTATGCAGTAACAAAGCCGTTAGTCGGACTTACTACAGTACTTGCAGAACCAATTCTCTACATTGTCTTCATATTTGGTTTATTGGTAATCACTGCAACTCCCGTCTCTGAAGTTTTCACACGCATCACAGATGCAGGCAAGTGGGTTTGGTCTAAGCGTCCAGAGCGTGCTGAGAAAATAGAAGAAGAATTTGAGATTACAGATACTCCACCTTTTGATTCTCCGGTTGTAGCGGTGTGGAATGAACCTGAAGAAGAGGAATTGGACGAAGAAAGTTTTGATGAAGAGTTCACAGTTCCAGTACCTGTGTCCCCAATAGTTCACACTGATGTTGATACCGGTGAGGCAAAGCGCCCTGAGCAGTTGTTACTGACAGCAGATGTTGTGTATGAGCTTCCGGCTCCAGATATTTTGCGCGCTGGCCCTGCCGCCAAGGCAAAGAGCAAAGCAAATGATTCTGTCGTGGCCGCACTGACTGAGGTGTTCTTGCAGTTTGAAATTGATGCCCAGGTAACTGGCTTTATGCGAGGCCCAACGGTCACTCGCTATGAAGTTGAACTTGGAAATGCGGTAAAGGTGGAGCGGATCACCGCACTTGCTAAGAATATTTCTTATGCTGTTGCAAGTAGTGATGTTCGAATTCTTTCGCCTATTCCAGGTAAGTCTGCAGTTGGAATTGAAATACCAAATGCAGATCGTGAGATTGTCGCTTTAGGTGATGTTTTGCGCTCAACTGTTGCAGGTCAGGACTTGCATCCGATGCTTGTTGCTTTAGGAAAAGATGTTGAAGGTAATTTTGTCTGCGCTAACTTAGCCAAGATGCCACATCTTTTAGTTGCTGGTGCAACTGGTGCGGGTAAGTCTTCCATGATTAACGCAATGATTACATCGATCTTAATGCGGGCCACACCTGATGATGTTCGACTAGTTTTGATTGATCCGAAGCGAGTAGAACTAACTGCATATGAGGGAATTCCACACCTCATCACGCCAATCATTACTAACCCGAAAAAAGCTGCAGATGCTTTGACTTGGGTGGTTCGAGAAATGGATCTTCGATATGAAGATCTCTCAACATTTGGATTTAGACATATTGATGATTTCAATAAGGCGGTTCGTGCTGGAAAGGTAGTTCCACCTCCTGGCAGCGATCGCACAGTTGAGCCATACCCATATTTGCTTGTCATTATCGATGAGCTCGCAGATTTGATGATGGTTGCTGCGAAGGAAGTTGAAGAATCTGTTGTGCGAATTACGCAGT
>CANHFN010000031.1 GCA_947459935.1 Actinomycetota bacterium | reverse complement strand
GGCGTAATCCCTACTATCCTCTGGATATGCGTCGTAGGGTTTATGTAGCACTTCTGCCTTTAGTGGCGGGAATACTCCTTATCCCGATTAGCAGTTCTGCAGCACCTGTTACCGGTAAAACCTGTACCAAACTTGGGCAACAGCAAACCTATAAATCACAAAAGTTCACCTGCATTAAGTCTGGTAAGAAACTTGTGTGGAGTAAGCCAGTTGCCGTTACTCCAAAGCCGAAGCCTTCTGCAACGCCAACACCTACGCCTACCCCTTCTCCAACGCCTTCAGCAACACCAACACCAACACCAACACCAACACCAACACCAACACCTTCAGTAACACCAACGCCGACACCAACCATAAGCGGTGCTATTCCTCCACCTGCAAAAGGAATCACTGTGTATTCAGGTGGTGCTGGCGGTAATCCAAAAAATCTCGAACAAAGTTTTGAGCTTCCAGTGTCGGTACAAGCTGCACCATCTGGTTCAAATGTAAAACTCTGGATCTATAACCCAAGTGATAAGAAAGTAAAGGCTGGATCACCTGGAGTTTGGCTACAAGTAACTGGCGGAGATTGGAAGTTTTCTCCAGCTAATCCAGATGGAAGTTTTTATGCAAACTTACCTACCGGCAATTATTTGTTTGACGTGGTTGAGCCCAATACGACGCAGTATCTTCGAAAGCGTTATTCGGTAAGCATCAGTAGTTCAGGTGTCTTTTCTATTGCAGGGATGTCAGCTAATTCCGCTGGTTTCTATACGGTTACAGTTGACCTACCGCAGAGCACCTCAGTCAATAAATTTGTGCCCACAACGCAATGTCAGTTACTTGATCAAACCGGCAATACTCAAATGCAGGTTGGATTTCCGAAAGCTCCTGGACGCCTACCAAGTTTTGGAACTATTAAGGCTTTGATCGTTCCTGTTGATTTTGCAGATGTTGTTGGACAAAGGCCTCCTGCTGAAGAGTTCACGCCTATGACAGATGGCCAGAATGATTTCTACTACAAGATGTCTGGGAACAAAGTTAAATTCGATTATCAGGTGTTGAAGAACTGGGTTCGAATGCCGGTTAGTTCAACATTCCACAAATTGGGTACCTGGAATCAAGGTGATCCGTATTCATATTGGAAAATGGCAATCGAGACTGCAGATCCACTAGTTGATTACTCACAATTTGATGTTGTTTATGTCTTAAGTCCGCGTGAAATCCCTTGGGCTTCAATTGCCTATGGTCCTGCTGGTCCGCTTAACTCTGCAGGTATTTCAACAAATGATGGACCTGTCACCAATATTACGTTGTCTGGCGCGGATGCATGGCAGAACATTTCACGAGGCACGCCTTGGCGCTGGATTGCACATGAGACCGGACACCTATTCGGGCTACATGACTTGTATGTAAATCCAGGTGATGCTGTTTATGGAACTTGGGATTTGATGTCTAACAACTGGGCAGTTGGTGCAATTGAATTAAACTCTTGGAACCGTTACTTGCTGGGTTGGTTAACTGATTCCCAAATTAATTGCCTCAACACAACAGAGATAACTTCCGCGGGTGTTACTCAGCTGATTAATCCAATCGAACGTGTTAATGATCTTATAAAAGCCGTCGTTGTCAGGCTTTCTAGCACCAAGATTTTAGTGATTGAATCACGTCGAAATGAAGGCTTTGATGTCTTGACCGCATCACAAGAGGGCACCCTTGTCTACACAGTTGACATGACAATTCAGTCGATTAAGGGTGGTTGGAAAGTTCAACGTCGACCTGGTTCAACAGATCCACAATTTACTGATGCAGCACTTCGCGTTGGTGATGTGATTACAGTTGACGGTGTGAGAATAGAAGTTGTATCTCGCGACCAAAATGGAGACACAGTAAAAGTAAGCAAGCCTTAGTCAATAGAGACTAAGTCGAAGTACTCTTCTTTCCATAGATCCTCATCGCCATCTGGCAACAAGATAACCCGTTCTGGCTTAAGGGCTTGGACAGCGCCTTCATCGTGAGAAACCATAATGACTGAACCTTGATACTCAGCCAAAGCACCTAGGATTTCAGCGCGGGATGCTGGATCTAAGTTGTTTGTAGGCTCATCAAGTAACAAAACATTTGCTGCGGATACAACTAAAACAGCCAAAGCTAAACGTGTTCGCTCGCCTCCAGATAAAACCTTTACTGGCTTATGAACATCATCGCCAACAAATAGGAATGAACCCAAGGTGTTGCGCGCTTCTGGTTCACGAATATCTGGGGTTGCAGACATCATGTTTTCTAAGATTGTGCGCTCGAAATCAAGTGATTCGTGCTCCTGGGCGTAGTAGCCAATCTTTAGGCCATGGCCGTGTTCAACCTTGCCAGTATCTGATTCAAGTTCGCCAGCCAAAATACGAAGCAGAGTTGTTTTGCCGGCACCGTTGAGTCCAAGGATTACAACACGTGAACCCTTATCAATAACACAAGAAACATCTGTGAAGATTTCAAGTGATCCATAGTTCTTTGAAAGCTCTTCACCAGAAAGGGGAGTTTTGCCACATGGGGCAGGGGTTGGGAAGCGAAGTCTTGCCACCTTATCTGCGACTCGAACATCTTCTAGACCACTTCGAAGTTTTTCAGCACGACGTAACATGCCTTGAGCAGCAGTTGCCTTTGATGCCTTGGCACGCATCTTTTCGCCCTGCTTCTGCAAAATCTCAGCCCGCTTTTCTGCATTAGCGCGTTCCTTCTTACGGCGATGTTCATCCTGCTCGCGTTGTAACAAGTATGCCTTCCAACCCAAGTTATAGACATCAATGCAGTTACGGTTGGCATCTAAGTAGAAGACTTTATTGACAACTGTTTCGATCAAGTTCACATCGTGAGAAATAATGACCAATCCACCTGAGTACTTTGAAAGAAACTCGCGCAACCACACGATGGAGTCAGCATCTAGGTGGTTAGTGGGCTCATCTAAAAGCAAAGTCTCAGCGCCACTAAAAAGGATGCGAGCTAGTTCAATACGTCGACGTTGACCACCTGAAAGAGTTGAGAGCTCATTACCAAAAACCGCCTCTGACACACCAAGAGATGTCGCGATTGCTTCAGCTTCTGCTGTTGCGGCATAGCCACCTGCTGCCGAGAACTCTGATTCAACTCGGCCATAACGCTCCATCGCCTTTTCAAGTGCCTCGCCTTGAGCAGTTGCCATTTCTTCTTCAACAGAGCGCATGCGAGCAGCGATCTGGTCAAGATCACGGGCAGAGAGAATGCGATCAATTACTGTTCCAGGTTCATCACCTGTGCGTGGATCTTGGGGGAGGTAACCAATTTTTCCTGTGCGATTTACCGCACCTCCTGCTGGCATGGTTTCACCAGCTAAAACCTTGGCAAGTGTTGATTTACCTGCACCGTTTCGACCCACAAAACCAATGCGGTCGCCACTATTAATACGCACAGTTACGCCTTTAACTAAAAGGCGAGCACCTGCGCGTAATTCAAGGGCTTGAGTTGAAATCACACCCGAGTCTATCGGCTGAGTTTAAGCAGCACCAATTCGAGTGCGTCTGGCGGTTGCAAATGACTTACCTACAGCGGTTAATTCGGCAGAAACTTGAGCTTTGATTGCTTCTTCGCTTTTTAGCAATTTTGTGAGCTCTGCAATAACTGCCTTTAACTCCTTTTGTTCAGTCTCAAGTTCGATTTTGCTCATCTTTGTTAGACGACGAAGCGGCATATCTAAGATATATGTTGCTTGCTCTTCATCTAACTTGAAGTCCTTGATCAACTTATCTTTTGCTTGAGCAGCATCATCACTACTACGAATGATCTTGATGACCTTATCGATATCAATAATGGCCTTCAGCAATCCATCGACGAGACCAAGTCTGGCTTCTGCTTTTGCCTTGCGGTATTCAGAGCGGCGACGAACAACTTCGATGCGGTGATCGATGAATACACGGAGAAGTTCCTTCAAACCAAGAGTTTGCGGCTTGCCCTTTACGAGTGCAACTGCGTTGATCGCAAAAGCATCTTCCATTGGAGTGAGCGCATAGAGCTTTTCTAGTACCTCTTCAGGCTCAAATCCGTTCTTGATCTCAATAACAACGTTGGTGCCTGTCTGGCCATCAGAAAGATCAATGATGTCGCTGATTCCTTGGATTTTTTTGGCTTTAACAAGGGCTGCAATTCGCTCCACAACCTTTTCAGGCCCGATTGTGTAGGGAAGCTCTTTGATGACAATACCCATCTTGCGAGAAGTCACCTTTTCAATTTCAACAGATGCACGAACTTTGAAAGAGCCCTTGCCTGTTGCATATGCCTCACGCACGCCATCTAGGCCAACAATTTCTCCGCCAGTAGGAAAATCTGGACCAGGCACAAATTTCATTAACTGCTTCACAGTTGCTGTTGGGTTCTCAATCAAAAACTTGGTGGCAGCAATAACTTCGCCCAAGTTATGCGGTGCCATATTTGTGGCCATACCAACAGCGATACCTGAACCACCATTTACGAGAAGGTTTGGGTATGCAGCTGGCAAAACAACTGGCTCTGAAAGCTGTCCATCGTAATTTGGACCAAAATCAACTGTGTCTTCATCTGCTTCTGCAACCATGGACATTGCAGCAGGAGCTAAGCGCGCTTCGGTATAACGCATCGCTGCAGGACCAGCATCTAGAGATCCGAAGTTTCCGTGACCATCAATTAATGGCAATCCCATTGAAAAACTCTGCGCCATGCGAACAAGTGCGTCATAGATTGCACCATCTCCGTGAGGGTGCAACTTACCCATCACTTCACCAACAACACGGGCACTCTTTACATGTCCACGTTCTGGGCGAAGACCCATATCTGCCATCTGATGCAAGATGCGACGATGAACAGGTTTTAATCCATCGCGTGCATCAGGAAGTGCGCGTGAGTAAATTACTGAGTATGCATATTCAAGAAAGGACTCAGAAACTTCCTGAGAAACATCGATGTCAACGATCTTTCCTGGATATTCACCGGGCTTTGGTCCAGCGGGTTTCTTACCTTTAGCCGCTGATTTCGCGGGAGTCTTTGCAGTTGCCATTGGGGCATTCTGCCAAGAGTCGGCGTTAATTTAGGGGAGGGCGCGCCCCAACTGATGAAACACACTTAGCAGCAAGGGCTGCACCTGCTGTGAGGGCTTGGGTTAAGTCGCTAGTTTCTAGCCACTTTGGAATAAAGCCCGCAGCAAATGAATCACCGGCACCTGTTGTGTCAACAACATTAGTAGTAACCGCCTTAACCTTTGCACTGTCATCTCCATTGACCGCAATTGCTCCCTTGGAACCTAGTTTGATGACAACAAGAGGAGTGTATTTCTGAAGATTCTTTTCGGCGGCTTCAACATCTGTGGAATCTCCTAGATAGAGAGCTTCTTCACTGTTGAGCAAAATTCCATCCATTTGTGAGACCCAGGACAAAACTTCTCCTCTAGAAACAATCTTCATCGCACCAGTTGTTGTTGGATCAAAGTAGATTGGCTTTCCTGCAGCTTTGATTTTTTTAATCATCGCAAGAACAGCGTCTCGACTACGAAAATCCAGAAGGGCATAGCCTGAAAGATAGACACCATCAACATCATCTAATGGAGGAAGATCTGACACCTCTAGATCTGCATTTGCTCCATTGTCAGGAAACATTGTTCGTTCCCCATTGGCATCGACCAAGATAACTACAACTCCTGTTGGCCGCCCGCTATGCATCAAATTAAGGTGTTCCACGCCGTATTTATCTAGGTCTGAAATCAAAGCAAATCCAACAGGGTCATTGCCAGTTCGAGCAACTAAATGAGCTTTAGAGTTAGTACGAGTGATCCACGTTGCAACGTTTGCTGCTTGTCCACCAGGGTGGCTAGATATCTTGCTCGCAGTGTCATTGCCATAGTTGATTGGTTCTTTTAGCTGTGAAATAACATCTAGCGCTAAATCGCCAATGCACAGAATTTTCTTCATTTAAGTGACACAGCAATCTGAGCAGCCAATAAACAATTGGACTTAATAATTTCAGTATTTATTGCAAGTGACTCACCTTGTGAGGCGGTATGAAAATGCTCTAGCAAAAAGGGAGTGACTAGCTTTCCATCAATGCCTTGACTCTTTGCCTTTGCTAATCCACTTTCTAAGATTTCATCATGACGCTGCTTAGGCATCTCTTTCACAACAGGATTTGCAACTACTAACGCCTTGAAATGAGTTGAGACAGCTTTTCTGGCCTGAATGATTGCAGCAATTTCCTCGGGAGAATCAACTCGATGTTCTAGGGTGTAGCCAGAATCGGTTAGATAAAAACCAGGAAAGGAGTTGGTCTTATAGCCAACTAGTCCGATAGCAAGTGTTTCTAGTCGTTCTAAAGTGGCGTGAACATCAAGGATAGATTTCACTCCGGCACAGATAATTGTCATATCCAATTGAGATAGCGCGGTTAAGTCTGCGGATTCATCAAATGATTCATTTGCACCACGATGGACCCCGCCTAGGCCTCCGGTTGCGAAAACATTTATGCCTGAAATTGCTGCGATGTGAGCAGTTGCTGCAACTGTTGTTGCAGCTGATTTACCTTGGGCAACAATGATTGCGAGATCACGGATAGAGGCTTTGGAAATATCGTCACGATTTGCAATGGCTTCAAGTTCTGAGCGCTCTAGACCAACCAAGACTTTTCCATCTAGCAAGGCGATCGTTGCAGGAACGGCCCCAGCTTCTCTGACAATTCGCTCACATTCAAGGGCAACTTCTAGGTTAGACGGACGTGGCAAACCATGGCTGATAATTGTTGATTCAAGAGCAACTATTGGCTTTCCAGCCTTGATTGCATCAGCAACTTCAGTTGAGAATTTTATCGCCTTGTCCATAGCCAAACTGTAGTGCACAGTCGTGGGAAGATATCCCCGTGCATTTGTCCCAGGTAACGCCATCGATCTTTTCTTCCCTTGGCCTGGAAAGTGCAGTTGATCACTTGTCTGTTGGGCAGTCTCCTATGGGCCGCGAGCTACTATTTTTGATTGATGGCTTTGGCTTTGACGCATTAGCCACTTATGCAGACGCAATGCCAACCATGTCACGAATGTTTAACCATGGAATTATCCAAACTTCTTTTCCATCCACAACAGCGACATCACTTGCAACACTAACTACGGGTCAGTTACCCGGTGCTCATGGGATGTTGGGATACACAGTCCAAGTTCCACGAAGTGGTGGACGTTTGCTCAATGCACTCAAGTGGGATGAAAGGGTTGATCCTGAAAATTGGCAACCTGTAGAAACTTTATTTCAAAGAGCAACTGCTGCTGGAATCAATGTGACACATGTTGCGGCTAAGCGTTATGAAAATTCTGGTTTTACGCGTGCAGTCTTTCGTGGAGCACAATACAAAGGTGCAAATGTAGTTACAGATTTGATTTCTGAAACTAAGAGCGCATTACAAAAGTCACCCTCATTTGTTTATTTATATGTCAATGATTTAGATACCGCTGGCCATTCTGATGGTGTTGGCAGCGATAAGTGGATTGCAGCATTAACCATGATTGACCAGATGGTTTCACAGTTAATGAAAGAGGTTCCAAAGGGGACACGAATTTGGGTTACATCAGATCATGGGATGGTCAATGTGGATGAAAAAATTATTATTGGACAAGACAATCCATTGCTGCAAGGTGTCAGTATCGTTGGCGGGGAGCCTCGTGCGCGACACATTTATTTAGATTCTGATTCACCGACCGCTCGCACAGAAGCCGCATCTTTATGGCAGGAGTATTTAAAGGATAAAGCGCTGATACTCACTAGAGAGCAAGCAATAACAAGTAATTTATTTGGCTCAGAAGTCAGTGCAGATGCCTTTGATCGAATGGGCGAAATCATCGCCATCGCACGCGGGGGAGTAGTTTTATTAGATGCAGAGCGAGCTGAAAAAGAAGGCGCAATGGTTGGACATCATGGATCAGATAGTGAGGTTGAGTCACAAGTTGGTTTGCTGACAACTACCTTGAGTTAAGGCTGCTTATCCTCAGGCTTGATGCCAAACATAATTTCATCCCAGCTAGGAACCTTGGCACGTGCGGTAATCCCATCACGTGATGCCTCATCATCTGGCTCTTCACGAATAACAGCTAAGCGTGGAACTTCTCGGATTGGTTCAATCTCTTCTTCAATTTCATCCGGAAGAATTTCTCTTCGGTACTCGCTATAGACATCGATCACGCGACGTTCAGAGGGGTGAGATGCTTCAGTCGGAACTAATCCTGGTGTTGGCAGCTGACGAGGCGTTGGCTCATCACCCATCATCCATCGCGCATTCTCATCCATTGAGGTCACCGTGCGCAGGGTTGCATCAAAACTCCACTGAGCAATTCCAACACCTGTGTTATTTGGATAGTGAAGTTCAATTGTCCAGGTGCCATCTTCTAAGCGCCATGTGTCCCACGAAAGTTCAGAAGAATCAATATTGCGTGGAGCAAGTCGAGAAATTACAACACCTAAAAGTGTTACAGCTTCACGTCCGCCTTCTTTGCGAATAACAATTTGCTGTGCTTGATCAATGATATAGATGCGCTCAGAAAGAATTGGTCCAGCGAATCGTTCCACTTTCTCAATAGAAATTTCATGTTCACGTGCGATTTGTTCTGCAGTTTGTC